>JAVCCX010000141.1 GCA_030765245.1 Candidatus Zophobacter franzmannii
GTGCTTGATGGTTTCTTCCAAAGGTTGCCAAATCCGTGGAATTTACTCAAAGATATACTTTCGGTCTTAATCCCAATCTCACTTGCAAGTCCACTCGCATCAGGCATCATCATTATTACGCCTATTGAGCCGGTTATAGTGAAAGGATCAGAGTAAATATAATCACATGGAGCACTAATATAGTAGCCACCTGAGGCGGCTACATCACCCATTGAGACAACAATAGGTTTCACTTTTTTGAAGCATTTTTAATCTTGTTTTGCAATGATATCTGATTCGAGAGCTGAGCCACCCGGACTATTCACTCTCAGAACAACAGCTTTCACATTAGTGTCTTTTTGAAGTTTGTCTAAAACCTTGTTAATCTGCTTAGCACTAATAGTAGAACCTCTTCCTGTAGTTACAGGAGTTATTGGCCCCTCAGCATACACTATTGCAATCTTATCACCAGGAAATGGGAATGAAGGTCTACCATATTTTGAAATTTTAACTAGTTTGTCTTCATCAATTCCAAACTTATCAAACATATCACCTTCATAACCAAGGGTGTCAACCACGCCATACTTGTAGGCATATTCACCTTTCACAACAAAATTATCTCTCTTCTGATAAAGATGTTCTACCTGTTCAGGAGTCATTCCACGAGATAACTCTAAAAACTTTTTAAGCTTAGCGAAGCGCTCTTTCAAGACAACAGTGTAACTCTCTTTCATTGCATTTGACATAGAGTTTCGTGAATAAGAATCTCCTGCACTCTTATACTTACCGGCATGGATTACATTAACCTTCACCCCAAGTTTGGTTAAAAGGTCTTTGTAAAAGACAGCTGTAGCACCGATACCATTAAGCATAATACCTGCTGACTGGGAAGGGTTAAGCCATATCTCATCAGCAGCAGAGCAGAGGAAGTAATCCACACTAGTTGCATTGTCGATATAGGCAATAACAGGCTTTCCGGTCATCTTAAACTCTTTAATCAGGTTATGGAACTGATTGACTTCAGCCATTCCCATCATAGCACTTCTAGGCTTAAGGATAATACCTTCAATCTTACTATCGGTTCTTGCTTGAGCCAGCTTTTCCATGATATCTGATAGTCCAACTGAACTTAGCCCTAAGAATGAGTCAGAATACAGACTATGCTCATTTACCGGTCCCTTAAGATCCAGGACAAGCCAACTTCCTTCTGTTATCTTCTTCGTATTTGTTTTAGTGAAGTTCTTCATCATCCTAAAAGAACCAACAAAGAAGATAACTACTATTACAACAACCGAAAGGCATCCAAAAGCAAACCATTTCTTATTCATAAAAAATCCTCCAAAAATTTATACAATTATCTATTTTACAAGATATTATTCAATCTAACCAATAAGGGTATTCGATGTTTTCTGTCTATCAAAAAAAATATCTCTAATAAATATTAACCTCTGATTACTTTTGTGCATCAAATCCAATGTCATTTTTCGTAAGATGCTTTAACAATTATATGAGACCAATATGCTTAAAGAATTGCAGTTAGTCCCCCAAAGGGGATACTTTTAAGAGTAATTTTGCGTGTAAAATTGACCATTGCTGAGGTCTCATTTGAAGCTTGCACCAGTCTTCACAAAGTTATGCCCCGGCAGGCCATAGTGAACGCAGTGAATTTGGGGCAAAGCGGGAATTTGTTATCTTTTCAACCATTGTACTTCTAATAATTCTTCTTTCGTGTTTTTTAGTGTCGTTAGTGGTTGAAGCATCTTTTTCCCTTTATTCTTCAAATTTCGGCCATTACGATCTTCTCAACAAGACGCAGTTTTCCCACTGCTCTCCCACTGTGTAGATTGTGTTTATGTCCCGAAAAAATAATAACCAAAATAATGGAACTCCAGGAACAAGTTATTCCCAGACTATTATTAACCAAAAAAACACTTCTAACTACATAAGAAGATAACTCTTGACTAAATACAAACTGTATTGATATTTATGGGTGACATTTGATAAGGGGATTGCAATGAAAAGGTTTTATGTATTATTTATTCTTATTTTAGCTTTTGCTACTATCTTGAGTGTCGTAGAGGGGATGACCGCTTATGAAGATCCTCCCATAATTGTAAAAAGTGTGCTGCCTGAATATCCTGATTCACTGAAAAAGTCAAGTATTCAAGGTGATGTGTGGTTGGATGTTGAAGTTCTTGAAGATGGAAGTGTCGGGGAAATTGAAGTTATTGAATCTCTTCATGCAGGTCCCGGGGGGCTTGATGAAAGTGCCATTGCAGCAGTGAAACAGTGGAAAATTAAACCTGTAAAAAGTAATGGTAAACCTATTGCAATGTGGGTGAAATTCCCGGTCTCATTTGGATTTGAATAGAAAGTAGATTTAAAGGGGTACGCCCTTTGGACAGGCAAGAATAATCACGGACAGACACTGACACACACAGACTTGCACGAACAGATAAGCTACATGCTTTATTTTAATTGTGTCCTTGGAAGTCCGTGCATGTCCGTGTTTGTCCCTGCCAATATAACTCACATCCACTTCTTTCTCACCACCCGCCTTCGCCAAGGCTTCAACCTTCGCCAAAGGCTACGGCACGATAAAATGGCAGGGCAGGTTTGCAAGGTCGCACTTTGCCCCCAACTCCGATGCTCGCTACGGTGCAAGCTAACAGTGTGTTGGTCTGTGTATGTCCTTTTTGTCCATGATTGTCCCTGCCCCAAACTCACGGTGTTCACTATGTGCAGGTCTAAACCTTTCCAGAAGCTTCGTCACCCCAATAATATACATCATAAAGAATATTTGAATTGAAAATTTGTTAGACGAGACTAAATGATTATCATATTCCCAAACGAACTCAAATGGAGGTATGTTAGATGTTCAAACAATATGATCCCCTTAAAGGAAAGATCGTACGAATAATAGATGATAATGGTAAACTTCTCAAGGGGCAGGAATTAACTGAAAATGATAGTGAAATATGGGTGAAAGGCATGGAGAAGATGCTCTTTGCTCGCCAGGCAGATTTAATGGCTGTGAGCTTCCAAAGACAGGGTAGGATGTTTACATATCCACCAAACCTGGGACAGGAAGCTATTGCAACAGCTGTAGGAATGGTTAATAAGGAAGAAGACTGGGTTGTGCCAGCCTTTAGAGAACTTGCTGCATGGCTTGCTAAAGGTGCTCACATGCATGAAGTTTTCCTATATTTCAAGGGTGATGAACAGGGTTCAAAGTTTGTTGATGCTCCTCATCTCCTACCATCATCAGTACCAATTGCCTCTCAGCTTTTACATGGAGTTGGAATTGGTTACTCAATAAAGCATAATAAGAAACCGGGTGTTGTATTTACATTTGTAGGTGACGGCGGAACTTCAGAAGGTGATTTCCATGAAGCCCTCAACTTTGCAGGTGTTTGGAAAGTTCCGGTTGTCTTTATCGTACAAAACAATCAGTTTGCTATCTCTGTTCCTCGTAACAGACAGACTGCCGCAAAAACA
>JAVCCX010000014.1 GCA_030765245.1 Candidatus Zophobacter franzmannii
CTTACCGGTTTGACTAAGAGAGTACTAAGAGAGTACTAAGTGTCTACTAAGAGTCAACTAAGTATTGCAATAGAGCATAATGGGGGATTCTATATAAAACACCATAACTTATTGGTAGCCTTTATGATACTTTCCGATAATGATATTGCTTAAAATCGCATTTATCCATTTGTATATTGATGTAAATATCAATGTCACATTGACTTACGATGTGTTATTGTCAATATCTATTTTTACCTATCTTGCTGTCTCCCTTATATTTATGGGTACTGGGAAGGATTAGTTACAGTAACAATCTACATTACTAGATGAAAAAAGATTGACATTTAAGTCTATTACGGCAACTGAGTACCCATATATCAAAAAAAACATCGGAGGAAAACATGGCTAAAAAACTTGTTTACGGAAATATTGGTTCCCAAGAAGCAATGGAACTTGAAGAAAATTATGGTGCCCACAATTATCATCCCCTACCTGTAGTAATTGCAAAGGGTGAAGGTGCTTTTGTATGGGATCCTGAAGGTAATAAGTATTATGACTTTTTATCTGCTTATTCTGCCGTGAATCAGGGACATTGCCATCCAAAGATTATTAATGCTTTGATTGAACAGGCTAAGGTTCTTACCCTTACATCACGTGCATTCTTCAATAACAGACTTGGTGATTTTGAGAAATTTATCACAGAGTATTTTGGTTATGAGAAAGTTCTCGCAATGAACTCTGGTGCTGAAGCTGTTGAAACTGCTATGAAACTTGCTCGTAAATGGGCTTATAAAGTGAAAGGTATCCCAGAGAATGAAGCAATATTAGTATTTGCACATGGTAACTTCCATGGTCGTACAATAGCTATTGTTTCTGCTTCTGATGATCCTGATGCAAAAGGTGATTATGGTCCTTTCTTACCAGGAATCGAAGTTATTGATTACAATAGCCCTGAAGCTTTAGAAGCTCTTCTTAAAGAAAAAGGTGACAAAGTCGCTGCGTTTATCGTAGAACCTATCCAGGGTGAAGCAGGTGTATTTGTACCTGCAGAAGGATATTTAAAGAAATGTTATGACCTTTGTAAAGCTTATAATGTCCTCTTAGTAGCTGATGAAGTTCAAACAGGTATCGCAAGAACTGGTAAACTCTTAGCTTCAATGTATGATGATGTACATCCAGATATACTTATTCTTGGTAAAGCAATCTCAGGTGGTGTGCTTCCTGTATCTGCTGTACTTGCAGACAATGACATTATGCTTACAATCAAACCGGGTGAGCACGGTTCTACCTTTGGTGGATTCCCACTTGCTTGTGCAGTTGCTAAGGCAGCTCTTGAAGTTGTTACAGAAGAAAACCTTGTTGAAAAAGCTTATGACCTCGGGATGTATTTCAGAGAACAGCTTGCAACAATCGATAGCCCAAGACTTAAGAGTATTCGTGGTCGTGGTCTTCTTAATGCTATCATCGTTGAACCACAAGACGATGTAGAAGCATGGGATGTATGCGTTATGTTGAAAGACAAAGGTCTCCTTTGTAAGCCAACTCACCGTCATATTATCCGCTTTGCTCCACCATTGGTTATCACTAAAGATGAACTTGATGATTGTATCAAGATTATCAAAAGCGTATTTGCCGATCTTGACGCTTAATTAATTAAGCTTATATATTTAGGGCACTTCTTTGGAGTGCCCTTTTTTAATAGTGAAAACTGTTTGACATAATCAATCTAAATATCATCTGTACTGTATGAGTAAAAGCAACATTAGAAAGATATATGACCAGCTTCTGGAGGGTAAGCAGCTAAACAAGATATTGAAGCTGATTATCCGGCACATCTATTTCGTTATAATTTACATTGTGGTTAAGAGATTAGCCAGGATCACAGGTTTAAACAAGATAGGGCATAGGAACTCGTTGGATCTTCAAAAGAAAGAAGCTACTCTCTATTCCCCAACTTTAGCCAAAGAACATGATGGTATTCGTCTTCTTTACTTCAGTGACATGCACCTTGATAATAATCCTGAACTACAACCTATTCTCGCAAAGATGTTAGATACCATCGATTATGACATTTGCATCTGTGGGGGTGACTTTAAAGCTGATGAACACCCTGATTATACCGAGTTAGAGGGTATGTTTGGGAAAGTGTTTGAGGGTTTGGATAGAGAAAAGCCTACATTTGCAGTTGCTGGGAATCATGACAATAACAAAACTATCACGCTACTCGAAGATAGATTCACCTTTCTAGATAATGCCTCTGCTAAATTAGAGATAAATGGGAAAGTGTTAGAGCTTGTTGGTGTAGATGATTGCCATTTCTTTCATGCAGATGATATCGAAGAAGCGTACAAAGATGTTGATAGAGATAACTTCACTGTTTTTCTTTCTCATTCACCTGAGATGTATAAAAAGGCTGAGAAGTACGATGCTGATCTCTTTCTTGCCGGACATACTCATGGTGGGCAGATTTGCCTACCCGGCGGATTTGCACTTTCAGGTAACTCCGGAATGAATAGAAAGATTATAAAGGGTCTTTGGTCACAGGGTAAAATGAAAGGGTTCACATCAGCAGGAGTTGGAACATCGCTAGTTCCTATTAGATTCAATTGTCCACCTGAAGTGGTAGTAATAACCTTAAAACATGGATATGGAGAAAACAAATGCCGTTAGAATTCCATAAAGATAGAAGTGAGAAGATTAAACAGCAGTATCTGACCGCTAAAGAATACATCGTTCCATTTATTGAACAGCACATTGATCTCAAAGGTAAACGAGTTTTGGAAGTAGGTTGCGGTGAAGGTGGTATTCTCCAAGCATTCTGGGAGAAAGATGCCCAGTGTGTTGGGTTTGATATCGAATCTGAGAAGATTGAGTTCGCAGATGAATACTATAGAGAGATCAATGACGAGGGGAGAGTTAAGTTCCTCGTTGGTGATGTGTATGAGCTCGTTAAATCAGATGATTACATCCAGCAATTTGACCTTGTAATTCTCAAGGATACGATTGAGCATATTCATGGGAAAGAGAAATTGATGAGCCTTTTGCCTAAGTTTCTTAAAGATGAAAGCAGTTTAATCTTTATCGGGTTTCCTCCTTGGCAGAATCCCTTTGGTGGTCATCAGCAGATGTGCGATACAAAGCTAAAATTCACCCCCTGGATACATCTTTTACCCAAAGAGGTATATCGCGCCGTCTTGACCCTCGCAGGTGAGAGATTGGACCGTGTGGAGGGATTGATAGATGCTGTTGAAACTAGACTTACAATAGAGACATTTGAAAGGATAGCGAGACAGACTTTCCTTGATATTGCGGATAAGAAGTTCTACTTAATTAATCCTATCTACAAGTATAAATTTAAACTAGACCCCATTGAACAGGTGAATGTTATTTCTGAAATGCCATATCTAAGGGGTTTTCTAACTACTACTTGCTACTATCTATTGAAGAAAGCATGATCAAGAGAGCTGTCATTGTAACAGATTATCTGAACCGAGAAGAACTGTGTAAAGTAGATAACTGTTTACTGATTGGCGTTGATCAAGGTGTACAGTTACTGTTAGAAGCAGGGTTTACTCCTGACATTGCTATTGGTGATTTTGATTCAATAGATATGAAATCATTCAATGCAGTTCCATCCACAACTCAGATAATTAGGTATGATGCTGATAAGTCAAAAAGCGATACAGAATTAGCTATCTACTACTGCTATGAAAATAATATCCAGGAACTTGTCATCTATAACTCTCTTGGTGGAAGATTTGACCATGCTTTTGGAGTTATTCAGAATCTCTTGTATGCCGAAAGTCTTGGTCTTGAAGTAGAAGTTAGAAGTATAGATACTATCATGACACTTGTTACAAACGAGTTAAGAGTTAGTGGTAAGGGTAACACAATATCATTATTCTCTTATGGAGAAGAGTCAGCCACTATTAGTTTACAAGGTTTCAAATATGCTTTAGAGAATCAATCCTTAGCACTCAATTCTTGTCATGGGTTGAGCAATATTATAGTTGAAGATGAAGGGATAATAAGCGTAATCAGCGGTACTCTTTTATGTATACAGGTGCTTTAAAAGATACATTATCTGTGAGAGAATTCAAAGATGTCGAAGTTATAACCAACATTTACAAAGTATGAAACCCCTGTCTGGTCATTGAATCCTATTCCGACCTTTACCGGAGCAAAGATATTCTTATAACCCAGTATCATTGAACCACCATAGGTGAAATCTTCCCAGGGATCCCAGATATCACTCTTTGCGTAATTCATCGCACCGGCATAGTTCTGGAGATAGAAATTCTTGTAGATATTCCATGTTAACCCAAGGCCAAAGGTTTTAAAGATTGGAGCACTTATCTGTTTGAACTTGAAGCCCGGGAAACTATCACTACCCCCGAGATAGAAGTCCTGATACTGAGAGGCCTCTGTATATTCATGATAAGATCCATATTCAATAGAAAAGTTTAATGATAATCTGCTTGATATCTTATCACTAAAGAACAGTTTTGAGTAAACTTTCCGAGTATCGACATCACTAAGAAACTCTTTCTGAGCGTAGTTATACTTGAAGATAAAACGGGAACCGGTCATAGGGAAAGAATAATCATCCAGGGTCTCTTGATAAAACTTAAATCCGACTCCTGCTGATGAAAGTTTGTCACTTATATCTTCCATAGAGATGTCCCTAAACAGTTCAAAGTTATAGTGGTAAGCAAACGCCTCTGCTATGAAAAGCTGACCAACATAAAAGCCAATACCGGCAGTTCCTCCGAATTCTTGTCCGAGATAGCTATTAGTTCGCATGAATTTATCATCATATGTATAGTACTTTGATTCTTTGTAATACGGGAATAGCCTAAAGTATAAGCCACTATATCGTCCGTAATTCTTCACGAAGTCGGCTTGAACTTCATTCCTTCCACCAAGCTCTATCTCGAACAGTAGCTGTGAGTTTCTGAATAGGTAATTCGTGAAATCAAATATAACGCCTGCAGAAAGATTCTCATCATCGTTATATGATAAGTTTAAGGAAATATGCTTCTGAGTCTTTTCTTTTAGGTTCACTCGTAGGATTGTTCTTTCATTAGTTATTATAGTTGGATAGATATACTCAAAGAGACCTGAGTTATATGTTTTCCCGAATGCTTCAGTTATTTGCTCTTTATTATAGGAGATGCCAGGGATCAATTGAAGGAATTCCCTAATTTGTAACCTAGTGAAACCGACATTCCCAATCACATCAATCTTATCAAATCTAATAAAATCGGGATGACTGATAGAAGGTCTTATACTTTTGGGATTAGATTGTTGGGTTAGCTTAATCTTCTGTAACAACTTAAGATGCTTCCTTGCTTCTTGTTCTCCAATTAAGATAATCTCTGCAATTCTATTGAAGTCTAAGTTTGTATATTGATCAAGCTGTGGTTCAATTAACATGGAACAGTCATTAATAGAATTCTTAACATTCTCAGTTATGGCAATATTCAGGGCCTGATCGAAATTCTGTACGAAGTTGTTCTCTGCCGGATTGGGTCTCAAAGGACTATTAGCTTTGATTCCGATGACAAAATCTGCACCCATCTCTTTAACTGTCTTACTTGGTAAGTTTTGTAGCAAACCACCATCTACATAGTATTTGCCCTTATAAAAGTATGGTTCCATGATGCTGGGAGTATTCATTGAGGCTCTACAAGCTTCATGTAATGAACCGGAGGCGAATATTGTAGTTGTTCCGGCACTGAAGTCTGTTGTGACGCATCGATAGGGGATAGGTAAACTATCAAAGGATTCGTACTCATTTCCAGGGAAGAATAGATCAAAGAGTTGCATTTGCATCTTCTGACCATAGGTTAGTCCGGAAGGAATAGAGGGTAGGAAATTTTTGTCTAATGGAACTCTTAGATTCCCATATGGTGCCCAGTGCTTACGCATAATGTGGACATCATCTCGAGCCGTTTGTCGTTCAACTGAGAAGTTAAGTTTGCCATTTAATGCGAGTTGCTCAATCTGTGCAGCACTATATCCACTTGCATATAATGCTCCGATGAGAGAACCAATACTGGTCCCTGCGATATAGTCTATTTCAAGGTCTAACTCATCAATGACCTTTAAAACTCCTATATGTGCATATCCTCTTGCTCCACCACCACTTAAAGCTATACCTATTTTGTGCTGTCCTTCAAGAGCAGAGCACATAATCAATAGCAATAGTAAAAGTAGAGCCTTCCTACATATTTGGTACATCTACTTTATCTAGAAATCTTCTGAACTTTCCTGAGGTTTTGCCTTCTTAAATCTAAAGGAAATTGAGCCAAATACACATTCGGATTTAATTACTAATGTCCCTAATGTGTCACTCTTAGCCCCTTGAGTAAATTTCCTATCTCCAAACCCTGAGGAGTTTCCAAATGGTGATTCTGTAGAGCCCAACACTGTCTCTGACTTTATCTCAATAGGTACATCTCGTGGAATATATACATCAGCTCCACCAAATACAACTTCTACAGTCTTTACAACATCACCTTGTGTAAGATCAACATTAGTTAAATCTATTACAGTTGAACCGAATACAACAGAGTAATCACCTGCAGAAGTATGGTTAACTTTGCTACCCTTGAACATAACAAAGTTAGTTTTGTTTGGAGAAATAGTAGAATAGATGATTTGTATACCGATAGTTAACACAATGATTCCAAATGCAATTTTAAAAACTGGTAAGTTTTTCTCTGCAATGGTATTATAGATATAACCTAAACCTATTAGTACAAGTACAGCACCCCAATAAGCTCCTGAAAATATAAAGTTCCTCATCATCCCTCCTTATTTATTGAAGATGAGCTTTGCCCCGAAGGCAATAACAATTAATCCTATTAGGGGTTTGAAAATAGGTATATCAATTCCCCATATTGACCTTAAGATTACCGACGCACCCCATGCAATAAATCCAAGCCCGATTATCAGGCTGAACATACTGAATTTCTTTTTCATTGTACCTCCATCATTTAGTCAAATGCAGATTCCCACATATCTCTAAGTTCAACACTTCTGCATTCAATCAGATCATTTATCTTATAGATGTCTTTTGTCGTGTTGCCTAGAACAATGAATTTCTGTTTATGTTTCATCATGATTCTTTCGAATGGTTCAAGATTGCCAGCCGAAATTGAAACAACGATATTAGAATGA
>JAVCCX010000434.1 GCA_030765245.1 Candidatus Zophobacter franzmannii
GCAATACTAAACCAAAGGTGTGATGTTAGGTTTCTTCTATCCGTTGGTCTTAGGGTTACTTCACCCAGTCAAGAGTGATTGTGTTGTTTCAATTAGAGCTTTTAAAAGCAGAAAAATCTAATTAGTAGTAACTTATTATCCCCTTCTTACAAGCTTGTTAAAAGATTCTTTTTAATCTCAATTATTGAGCTTTCTTTGATCATCGCTTTTTTAGCAAAATCTTCCCACTTTAGAAATGTACCTATAACTTTATCTATCATTTCATTGGCTTAACCTGCAATATGTTGCAGATTAAACAAAGAAAAAGGTAATAAAGTGCAATATATTGCAGATAAGCTTTGATGGAGAAGGGTTGATGTCTTCTTTCTTGCGCCCCTTCAGGGCTTAATATCTTTTTGGGAAATAAACCCCAAGCGCATGGGGCTATTAAACTTACGCTCCTTCAGAGCTTTTCAACCCTATGGAGTTAACCGACTGTGTCGGTTTAAAGGCAGTTCAAACTCGTAATTAGCCTCCCATTGTTTATTGATAGTACTTGATATTGTTTGAGCAATTGCATCTACGCAGTTGATGCAGTCCAAAGTGTATAACGACTTTGCAAGTCGTTCCTATGGAGTTAGCTGACTGTGAGTGGATAGGCTCTTTTTATGTTGACACATAAATTAGCTCTCACTAATATATGAATATCATGAACAATGAAACATTAAACGCGATTGAAATCAAGATTACTTGAAATTGAACAAGGCATGAGGTGGAAAAATGACAAACATCGAACAAGATGCATCAAAACTCCTTAATGAAGTTTTTGGGTACAAACAATTCCGTAAATTTCAGCTGGATATAATAGAGAATCTAATGCAAGGTTCAGACAGTGTTGTAATCATGCCAACTGGTAGTGGTAAATCTCTTTGTTTTCAAATACCTGCTCTTATGCAAAAGGGTACTGCTATTGTTATCTCACCTTTGATTTCTCTTATGAAAAATCAGGTAAATCAACTACAGCAGTTTGGGGTTATGGCGGTTTATCTTAACAGTTCCTTATCTCGTGAAGAATATTTTCTTACTATAAACAAGATAAAATCAAACAAAGTAAAACTTCTGTATTTAGCTCCCGAAACTCTAATGTTACCACAAACCTTTGAGCTTCTCAATCAGCTTCACATATCGTTGATAGCAGTAGATGAAGCTCATTGCATCTCAGAATGGGGACATGATTTTAGACCTGAGTACCGACAAATAGCAGAGTTTAGAAAAAAACTGAATAACCCACCTACAATTGCTCTAACAGCTACAGCTACTCCATTGGTGCAAGATGATATATCTAAAAATCTTCAATTGGATAAATATTCACTATTTAAGACAAGCTTTGACAGACCCAATCTGTTTATTGAAGTAAAAACAAAAACAGACGGGTTTATCCAGGTAATGGAAACACTTGAAAAATTCAAGAATCAGTCAGTTATCATATATTGTTTTTCCAGAAAGGGGGTTGACCAACTCTCGGAAAAACTGAATATTGCAGGTTATAAATCTATCCCCTATCATGCCGGCTTGGATCGTGAAGTAAGAAAAAACAATCAGGAAAGATTTATTAATGATGATATTGATATTATTGTTGCGACTATTGCCTTTGGGATGGGAATAGATAAGCCGGATGTGAGATGTGTGATACATTATGATTTACCTAAAGATGTTGAGAGCTATTATCAGCAGATAGGGCGTGCAGGACGAGATGGAGAAGATGCTTATTGTCTTTTGTTGTTTTCTTACAGCGATCCCGCTAAGATTAAGTTTCTGTTTAGAGACAAAGAAGAACGGGAAAAGATTATTGCTTTCAACCATTTGGAAGCGATGGTGAATTTTGTAGAAGATGAAAATTGCAGGCGTTCTTTTATCTTAAGCTATTTTGGAGAAGAGCATTTAGAGCAAAACTGTGGGACTTGTGACAATTGTGTAAAAGAAATCAAACCCAAAGAAGACCTGACAATAATTGCTCAGAAATTTCTCTCATGTGTTTACAGAACAAAAGAGCTTTTTGGAGCTAATTATATTTCAAAAGTTCTACGAGGGTCAAAAGACCAAAAAATACTCGAGAGAAATCACGATCAGCTCTCTACTTACGGGTTAGGTGTCGATCAGCCTCTCAAGCAATGGTTATTTGTTTACCGACAACTTCGAAGAAATAAAATTGTTTCATTAGATGAGAAATTCGGTAGTGTTAAACTTACAGATAAAGCCATAAAAATCCTTAAAAATGAAGAGAAGTTTATGGGACATCTTATAGAAGAAAAGATACGCTATAATTCCCGAACAAATATCACAGATTATAATGAAGACCTATTTGAACTTCTCAAAATGAAAAGGAAAGAGTTGGCTGATGAAAAAAACATACCTCCATACACTATTTTTCATGATAATACTATCAGAGAAATATCGGCAATGTTCCCACAAACAAAAGCTCAGCTAATAAAGATAAGTGGAATAGGGATAGCAAAACTGGAAAAGTATGGTGGCCTTTTACTTGAAATAATTATCCCATTTTGTATAAAAAACAGTTTAGAATCAAAAATAGAAGAAGATAACCTTAGCTTGATGAAAGTGCAAATGGCCAAAGCAACCAAAAGAGATACCAGAGCATTTGTAGCATCTAAAATGTACAATGAAGGTCTATCGGTTGCAGATATTCAAAGGGAATTTGGAGTGAAGCGAGAAAGAGTATTCTTTTATTTCAGAGATTTTCTTCTGGATGGGAATGTAATAACAAAATCATTGGATAGTTTTCTTGAGCTGAATGAAGAAGAGTGTGAAGAAGCTTGGAAACTATTTGCAGATATGGAAGTTCTTAGGCTAAAACCAGTTCATGAACTCTTTGACGGTAAGTATTCTTATGATCAGATCAGGATATGTTCCTTGATATTCTTGAATAATCTTAACAAAAAAGCATAGTATAGGGGTTTGATGATCGGGGATTTAAAGCCCCAAGTGCATGGGGCTATTAAACTGACGCTCTTTCAGAGCTTGACGAGGGATTGTACTGGGTACGCAGGCATCCTGCCTGCATTTCTTTCTCTGCTTTTAGTCTGGATGGATCCCATAACCACCAGATTTATCTGGTGGCATGAACAAATAATGAACTTCCTTTCCCCTGTATTTCATTTTGAAATGCCGGGGAAAAGGGATATAAGGGTCAGGTCCTCATAGTCCACCACTTGAAAGTGGTGGTTTTTGGGAGACTAACTATGAGTTTAAAAAGTAATATATTGCAGATTAAATTATAGGATAGACAAAAGCCTATTCACGAAAATGGTTATGCTTTTTTGTATTGACAATAGGTATAGCTTTTCTGAGATATAAGAACTGTACTCTGCAAGAAGTGTAGGGCAGTGAAGAAGAATTAGATTCTATCGAATTATTGGAACAATGGTTATACAATTTGGGTGTTTAAATAGAGAAAAAGTGGTAAAGTATGCAGAATTATGATCAGATTTGGG
Organism: Candidatus Zophobacter franzmannii; assembly: GCA_030765245.1. GTDB lineage: Bacteria > Cloacimonadota > Cloacimonadia > Cloacimonadales > JAFGVF01 > Zophobacter > Zophobacter franzmannii. The sequence continues at coordinate 3,492 of JAVCCX010000434.1, forward strand.
AAGAATATAGAGATAATTTACTTACCTTTATTAGAAAACGAGTTAACTATGATGATGCTGATGATATCCTACAAGATGTGTTTACAAAAGTAATATTAAAGAAAAATACTTTGAAACAGAATTCTAAGCTAAAGAGCTGGATCTTTCAAATAACAAGAAATACAATCATAGACTATTATAGAACCAGAAAAATAAATGAAACATTGCCTGACTGGTTAGCACATAATGAGAGTCAAGATGAGAGTGCATATAAAGAACTATATTCTTGTTTAAGTCCAATGATAGAGCAGTTACCAACAAAGTATAAGGATGCCTTAACAGCATATGAATATGAAGGTAAAAGCCAAATCGAAATATCAAATGTTGAAAACATCTCACTTTCTGCTGTAAAGTCAAGAGTACAGCGAGCAAGAAAGAAACTTAAGGAGATATTTTATAGTTGCTGCTCCATTGAATTAAGAAATGGTTCAGAAGTTATCATTTGTGATAAAGACAGAAATAACTGCGAGACTTGTTAATTTATTTTGCATCTTTTTTGCCTTTGTGTCGTCCACCTAAGTGATAGCAAAAAAAGGAGATTAAGATGAAAGCAAAACAAATGATGATTGATGGACAAAAGATCGAAATACTTCCTACAGATAAGAATATTGTGGATGTTACAACAAGGAACAAAATTCCTTTACCCGCCCCATGTTATATTGCCAAAAGAACTAAGGGGTGTTGCAACGCTTGCGCTGTAGAAATATCAGGTAAACAAAAATTTGCATGTACTACATCTCCAGAAGATGGTATGAATATCACAATAAACAGAGACGATTTGAATCTAATACGTAAAGAAAGACTTAAGAAATACAGTGAAGGTATAAAAAATAATTCTTCTTGTGGATGTTCTTGTTCAGACTCAGATTCTAAATGCTGTTAATTATCTCAAAACTTAATCGAGTGGCTTGAAGAATCAAGCCACCCTTACATTGATTTGTATTCTAAGATTGCAATTTACGCAAAAATCATGAAAATAGTTATACTGACGAAGTGTTTTGTAATACAGAAGAGTATATGTTTATTCTCACGATGCATATAGGTGTAGATATTTCAAGGGGTTAACTAATGAGAAGTTTTTCCATTGGCAATTGAAATACGAATCCAAGATTTAATAAGGCCTATTCACGTAAGTGGATAGGCTTTTATATGTTGTTTAATTAAAGTAGCTTAAACCCTTTTCCACCTGGCACATTTCCCGGCAGGGAGGTCGTTGCCGTATTCAGATTTAATAATTAAATCGAGTGTCTCTATTTCTCCATTATCTAATTTCTGCAGTTGCATCAGTTGTCTTTTTAGTTCAGGTTTCTCAAAGTCTTTATCATGGCAGGAAAGGATAACAAATTCAGGAGAGGGAGTTAAAAGATCATTCACAATATTCATCAATATCGGTAAATCTCTACCTATCTTCCAGACTCCTCCTTTTTTACTGCGACCAAAAGCAGGAGGGACCATGATTATCCCGTCATATCGAACACCACGAGTTATCTCCCGTTTTATAAAGGCTAGAATATCATCTACGATCCAGCGAATAGGTCGATTTCCCAAACCGGAAAGTTCTGAATTTTGATGTGCCCAATTCACGCTGCTGGAAGCTGCATCAATATGGGTTACATTAGTTGTAGGGGTGGAGGCAGTCAAAGTTGATGCTCCCGTGTAGGCAAAACTATTTAAGATATTAAGAGCTCTATCAGAATTTCCCACAATATCCATCAGCCATTGCCAATTCTCCATCTGTTCAGGGAAAATGCCAATCTGTCCATTGGAAGAAAGTTTCAGCTTAAATGAGAAATCGTTAAAGATAAAATCCGGTAGTTCTTTATCTGTAAGAATTGTCCATTTAGTTTGCTTGTGTTCATATCTTGCACTGTAGTTATCCCAAATTTCAGGATATAACTTACGTTTCCAATAAGCTTGCGGTGCCGGTCTTCGGATAATGAAACCATCAATCTGTTCCAGTTTCTCAAATTCACCGCAATCTAATAATTTATAATTACATTTTACTATTTTTTCCATAACTGAGTAGTTCTAGAAAGGTGATTATTTGTAAAGTCAAAAACTAATTAATATTGGAAACACAAAGTGATAGTAGGATAGAGCAGTGTCTGAGTTGTTGAAGTAAATATCAATAACTCATCTGTAGATAAAACGTTAGCATTGAATGAATCATATTCAACTTACCAATAAAGACGTTGACACTTACCTTTTTATTATCATTTTAGACACAATTCAATGTAGAAAGGTGTTAATTGGGTCGTATATGTAGTTTCCATCAGCTTACAACAGTTTTGATCAGTTAATCCCCTGTTTTTGAAATTAATTCAAATATTGAATAAATAACGAAGGAGGATTTATGAAGAAACAGTGCATTTTATTTATACTTCTGTTTGTATTCTTTCAGTTAATCTTAGCCGATACTCATTTCTTAGAAGACTTTAGTGGCACAACTTTCCCACCAACCGGATTGACAGCCATTAATGTGCAAGGAAGCCAACAGTGGCAGAGAATTACCTATCCTTCCCATTCTGCACCACTAGGATTGTCTTCTAACAATAGGATCTTAACTTTATTAGTCATTTTATTCCCCAGATTTAGGTAAAAAAGAGCAGTAAACTTTTTGCTTCATAGAAACTTCACCTGAATCAATAGTTGATCTATGTTTATGCTTATTTCAAGTGAATTATTCTCAAAGGTATTACCCAGAAAAAAGAGACTACCATCAACAAAGCCTATTCACGAAAGTGGATAGGCTTATTGATATATAACTAGTTATAAAGTTTAAATAACTCTCTTATCTATGTATTTTGAATTCATTAATCGTAACAAACCCATGTAATCCATATTAAATTCGAGGAGATCTCCTACATTATATTCGTTGTCGTTGTCCCCAATGTCGATGACAGTCATATCTGAACTTGCCCCAACGAATTCTATTTTTTCATCGTTTGACCAGATATGCTTTTCATTCACATCCAACAGACCAAGATTGAGAATTGCACGGTAAGATTTCTTACCTAAATCGTCATTTTCAAAAGTGAATGATTTTCCTTCTACATTGGTTCCCATTTCCCCGTCAGGCACCATAGGTTTCTCGGCTAACTCAATGATCTCTGCATGAAGTGTGAAGATATCTTTGTGCATATTCTTCATTGCTCTGTTATTGTAAATATCTTGGCCGAAGAAAAGTGTCTCACCAACTCTAAAGTGGTTAATCCCTTTAGGAAGTGTCTTGTTGAAGATGAGAGGTATAACTACTGATGATCCACCTGAGACAAATGGAATCTGTCTGTCGAATTTAGCTTCAATTAACTGCTCATATAGACATAGTTGAATCAATTTATCAGGATTAGGTAAAACTCCATAGAGACATGAGAAATTCGCCCCTATACCAACAACATCAATGCTATCAAGTTCAAAAACATGTTTATAAAAGTCAATGAACTCTTCTCTTACAACGCCTTCGCGAAGCTCACCCATTTCTATCATAATGATTACTTTATGCTTAACCTTTTGTCTCTTAGCTTCTATTGACAGAGCCTCGATAGTTTCCAGTTCAGTATTGATAGTAATATCTGCATACTTCACTATATCTTCAATATCAAGTAAAGATGGTGGTTTAATATAGATTGTTTCGACTTTCGGATTTATTTGCTTAATCATTTCAAGATTGGTTAGTCTTGAGTCACATATCTGATTGGTACCGATTTCGATAAGCTGTTTTAGAAAATCATGATTACCGCACAAAACTTTAGATACGATTGCCCATTGTATATCGTTTTGACTGAATATTTGGTTCAAGTGCTCAAAGTTATGCTTCAACTTCTCTTTATCCATGCTTAAATATGCCATAATTTAACCTTATATATCTCATTTCAGCATATTTCTTCGAGAAACCTACTTTCTCATATAGGAATTTAGCTGGGTTATCTTCTTCAACATGAAGAGCAATGTTGCCATTAGTCTCTTCAATTGCCTTTTTCATTAACAATTTACCAATTCCCTTTCCCCGGTAGTTCTCATGAACTGCAATGTAAACTAAAATGGTTTCGGGGATATAGCCTACCATGCCGGTATTGTTTAAAATAACGGCTCCACAGGTTTCAGTACCTAATTGTGCAGTAAGAACCTTACCACCATAAACTGAATTGGTTGCATATTCTATTGATTTAAGAATATCATCTAGAGGGTCACCGTATTCATCCAAGTGCTTATAGAGAAAAGTGGCTACAGCTAGTTTGTCTTCGGAGCTCATTGATCCACCAGTTTCATAAACTTTAGTTTCAACATTATCTATCATAAAATCTCCTTTGTGATACCAACATACTGGTATCACTCGATTTTACTGTGTCAACCCTTTTCTTGAGTTATTCATCTTTTCAATTCTCAAACTTTTAATATAGATAATAACATAGACACAAATTGCTGGACTATTTTGTCATATGTTCATATCAGTTACTCAAACATAAATGGAGATGTAATGAAGCCATTAATTCTATTTGATATAAACGGAACACTGATAAAGAGGGATAGTCGCACAGATTTACCCTACGAATATGCTGTAAATGAACTCCTCAGCATTGAGAACGGGCTTCAGGGTGTGAATACATCAGC
>JAVCCX010000138.1 GCA_030765245.1 Candidatus Zophobacter franzmannii
GCTCTGAAGAGCCGATTAAGTGGATTACATTTAGAGTTAGGCCTTCAAATAATCCAGCTATAAGATATTGTCAGATGTTCACTCTGTTGTTTAGTGCTTTAGATGGAGGTTTGATTAAGTCCATACTGAAACTCTTTGATGATTTACCCGGTAAACCGATACTTGCTAATCGGCTTATCCTAAAGAGATTTACAGAACTGTTTCAATCCACTGAAATCTATGGTCGAGAGATTAAGAAACCCGGAAGAAGTGCATTGAGAAGGATCCTCTTCAATGTCATTTATCCAATATCTATCCTCTATTATGATAAGATTGGAGAGAGTGGGATGTCTGATCCAATTTGGAGCTATGTTGAGGAATTCGGGAAGTTAGGTGATAACCATATTATCAAGACCATGAGGAGTTATCTGACTGAGAACCAATACCGTTACCTAAAGAAAGAGATTCTTAGACAGGGAGTTCTTAAAATATACTTTGACAACTGTGAATATTTCACCTGCAATGCTTGCAAATTACGAAAGGAGCATCTCCTTAGTGAGATGTAGGTATGCTAAAAAAGAAGATTGTAACAGAAAACCACTTCCCAGCTCAAGAGAGACGCAATGCCATTGAAATGACTGCTCGGTTCTTTGTTTTTATTTTCAAGAATAGCGGTCAAATTACTGATACAGATATCAATCTCCTTTATACTCTATTCGAGAACCTTTTCACACAAGCTGATATCTCATGGGAACTCTTTGTCGCAGAGATTATTGAGAAAGACTTTGATCTAAGACCTATAGTTAAATATCTTAGAAGAAATCTGATTCAACTCGATAAGCTAAGAATTATTGGTAATCTGATTATCATGTTAAGGGACAAGTTCTCCGAGAATGAAAACAATCGTAAAGCCCTTATTGACTATAGTATGCAGTTAGGTCTTAATGTTGATGGAATCGAAAGACTTATTACAGCGGTTACTAATTCTGAATCTGAACTTGTAGAGATCCAAACAGTCAATCCAGAGTATGACCTTAAATATTCCCTTTTCACAGATTTTATCACTCTCGGTACTAGTAATGTTGCTAATGTTAGGTTTAGGGATTCTGCTAAGTATAGTCCTGTTGAAGTCTCATTCCTTTATATTGATACGGATATTTTTGCCATTTGTGGAGCAGATAATCATATAACAATTAATGGCAAGAGTGTTGAGGCTGGTAAAGTGTTAATGCTTCCCCAAGATGTTGGGGTTATGCTTCACGGACAATACCTTAACTATGAGACTATTGAGAAACTACATCGCTTCAGAGTTATTAACGATATAATCTCTTTTAAGAAAGATAATTCAGATTTCGTACTTACTATAAACCAATTGCATTTTAGTATTGAGTTGAATAGAGGAACTGTTTATCACAACGGGCACCAACTTAGCTCAAAAAGGGAACAACAGGTTTGCTTTGATGATAGACTGAGAATAAAAGGACTTGAAGAGTTCAACTTGTTCGATGTTATTCAAGAGCGTGAGTCAATTGGGGTTGAGAACCTCAATGTCAAAGAATTATACATTAACTTCAATGATAATTACTTCTATCTATCTGATACAGAAACCAGTCGTTCCATAATCTATTTTGAGACAGACGGTGATGATATGGTGCTTTATCAGCCCAAGAAAGGCTGGAAAGTATTTCTGAATGGTCGGCAAGTAGATAATATTAGTAGGTTCAAACTTAATAAAGATATCATCACCATCAATAAACGGAACTTCAGGATAAACTCATTCTATGACCTAATTGAAGTGCCTTTCAATATGAAGAGCATCTCAGTTAGAGATTTGAGACATATATTCCCCGATGGAGCAACAGGCTTAGATAGTGTTTCCTTCGATGTTGAAGAGGGTGAACTTGTTGGCATATTAGGACAATCCGGTTGTGGCAAGTCAACGCTATTGAAAGCTCTTAGTACAGTTACTATTCCTACCGGTGGGCGAGTAACGATTAATAACAAGAATTTATACAATAATGTAAATTATTTCTCACCTCACATCGGCTATGTCCCACAAGATGAACTTCTGTTTCATGACCTTACGGTGTATGAGAATCTATTCTATCGAGGTTCACTGTTAGCTCCAAAGATTAGTAGAGAGCATCTTGATAAGAAGATTGATAATATTCTCCAGCAGATAAACTTAGTTCATAAACGAGATTCTCGTGTGGGTAATCCCAAAACTAAGCTCTTATCAGGAGGGGAGAGGAAAAGGCTAAATTTAGGGCTTGAATTGCTCTCAGAACCTTCATTAATCATCTGTGATGAACCTACATCAGGACTTTCATTCAGTGATGCTGACCAGATTATTACAATTCTAAAGAATTTAACTGACCAGGGTAAGATTGTAATACTTACTATTCATCAACCAAACTCGCGCATTTACGGCAAGTTTGATAAAGTATTGTTGATGGATACCGGTGGGGTTGAGGTTTTCTATGGGGTCCCTGCTCAATCGTTCACATATTTTAATGCCGAATTAAAAAAGATCTCAATAAATA
>JAVCCX010000376.1 GCA_030765245.1 Candidatus Zophobacter franzmannii
AAACTGAGTCATGTCAATACCTGCATATATCTCATGCTTTGCTAATTCGCAAACAATCTTCGTTGCCGGTACTGCTGTGTTAATCACAAACTCCTTAAAGAATGTAGCATTGGGATATGCGAGAGAGAAACCATCTAATTTAGTTATCTCATTAGCTAAATAATGCGCTTTAATGATAGACTGTGTAGCAACTTCTTTCAAGCCTTCTTTTCCCATTAAGCTCATATATACAGTCGCAGCGAGAATGCAAAGTGACTGATTAGAACAGATATTAGAGGTAGCTTTAACACGCTTGATATGTTGTTCACGAGCTTGGAGAGTAAGACAATAAGCTTTCTTCCCATCAGAGTCAAGTGTACCCCCAACAATCCTACCCGGCATTGTTCTAGCATTCTTAATACTATTTGTAGCAAAGAATCCAAAGAGAGGACCACCGTAATATGCGGCATTACCTAGAGCTTGTCCTTCACCAACAACTATGTCTGCTTTATATTCAGCAGGAGAGTTTAGGATAGAGAGCCCAATAGGGTCAACACTTACAATAAACAGAGTTTTAGGATTACTATGTGCAATCTCTTCTACAGCAAAAGCATCTTCAATATTACCGAAGAAGTTTGGCGTTTGGAGAATTACACAAGCAGTCTTATCATCAACAGCATCTTTGAGTGAAGCTATGTCAATAACACCATCTTTGGTATCAGTATAGACAAGTTCAATTCCAATACCTTCAGTGTAGCATTTGATTACTTCTTTATAATTGGGGTGAATTGTTCCTGAAATAACAGCTTTATTCATTCGAGTTTTGCGGACAGCCATGAGTATCGCTTCTGCAATTGCAGATGCAGCATCATACATAGATGCATTAGCTACTTCCATACCTGTGAGATTGCAAATCATCGATTGATATTCGTAAATATACTGTAGAGTTCCCTGGCTAATCTCTGCTTGATAAGGAGTATAAGCTGTGAAGAAGTCAGGTTTTGAGACAACAGAATCAACTGCTGCCGGTATAAAGTGATCATAAACCCCGCCACCAAGGAACGAGTTTGCACCAAAAGAACAAGTGTTCTTGTTAGCTAGACGGTTTACTTTCTTAAGGATTTCCATTTCAGAAATAGGTTCAGAGATGTTTAACAATCCCTTCACCATCAATTTCTCTGGTATTGGTTGTAAGAGTTCTTTGATAGTACTTACACCAATCTCTGTTAACATTTCCTGACGCTCGATGTCAGTATTGGAAATATACGGCATAAATATCTCCTTTGAGTTTATTAATTTTGCCTGCATTCACCGCAAATATCCTTTTTTGTCAATAAGAAAGAGAAAAACAAGTGCCAACAATATCTAAAGCATTATGAGAAAAAGAAATAGAGTTGAAGAGAGTTTATGCAAATAGAGTCATCAAACAAACAACTTCATTCCAATTGAGAAATAAATCACAATATACTTTCATTTAGTAGTTATACAGGGGATAGTTGGGTATTATTACAGAATCTTAGCCTCTATTTGGTTTTAACTGGTGTGGGGAATCGGCGTTCCCCGTCCCAGTAATACGATGAAGCTAAAGCATCATTTCCCAGAATACAAGCCAAACTGCAAGGAAATAAAAGAAAGATAATCTGTTGTACAAGAAATGCAGAAGAGTTTAACCACCGAAGGCACTGAAAGCACGGAAATAGAGAGAGTTTGAAGTACAAGAACTGCCGACAATGACTAATTAGTATTGACAAAAATCACAGTGGGAATTTCTTCATAATCTGATGCGGAGAAGTGTCCGAGCTGGCCGAAGGAGCACGGTTGGAAACCGTGTGTACCTCACAAGGGTACCTAGGGTTCGAATCCCTACTTCTCCGCCATTATTCTATCTACAAACAATCACATTATATATCATTACCTTCACTTTACTTATGGATAGGTTTAACAATGCGAGACCTTGCAATGGAGAAGTAAATAATACATCAAGAGGTACAGCTAAAGCAGTACTTCCCAATGAGTATTAAAAAAGCCCGATTGCTCGGGCTTAAATATCTATTTCTTCTTTCCTCGATTAGAGGGTCTTCCCGAAGTCCGTCCTCGGTCATTGAATTTCCCACCTCGTGGATCTCTATTCTTATCTTTGTAGCGATTTCGCTTAGGTCCATCATAGCTCTTAGAGCGATAGGCAGCAGTAGCCTGTTTTGTGAAATCAGGATTACGAGGGTCATTATTATTAAAAACTTTCTCTGCTACTTGATCATTCTCAGTATCAGATGGTAGTTTCTCAATATCCTGTTCCCTGACTTGCTGCATGTATACTTCGTCAGTAACACGGTCAATCTTCGCATACATAGTATCCCCAAGTCGTATCACCTTGGAACCACGGTCCTGTCTAAGACAATAATAGCGATAATCAAGCTCAAATGGACCATCCTTCAAGTACATTGTTTCTAAAACAACTCGTACCGGGATAGTCTTCAGTTTAAGGATTACCTTAGTCTTAGTAAGCTCAATAACCTTACCTTCCAAAATCTCACCAATGAACTTCTTCATATAAGCTCTGGTCAGGCGTTTGGTAATCTCTCTCTCTGCTTCATCAGCAAGGTTCTCTTGTTGAGTACAAGAATCTGCATAGAACTTAAGTTGAGGCTTAGTAAAGCCTGTCTCTTTCTCAGAATTAAGGATTGCTTTTATCTGATGATGCACTATTAAATCAGAGAATCTTCTGATAGGGGAGGTGAAGTGGGTATAAGTCGAGATAGCAAGTCCAAAGTGAGGAGTACTCTCTGTAGTATAGCTTGCTCTCTTCATACTGCGTAAAACCATCATGTCGAACACATCATGCATATCAATCTCATCAACCTGCTCCAACACTCCTTGTAATGAGATATTGAGTTTAGAGTTAGGAACAAACTTGATATTATAAGCTGCAAGAGTCATCTTAAGCTTCTCTATTCTATCCTCGGCAGGAGCATCATGCACTCTATAGATTGAGTCTGGAACTGATTTCTTGAGTCTCTTTGCTACAAGCTCATTGGCAAGCAACATTGCATTCTCAATCATCTGATGTGATACTGTCTCATGTTCGAGGTAGATATTGCTAATTGCTCCATCATCATCAAAGGTGAAATTCTCTTCAGGAAGGTCAAGACGGAGATAGCCCTGTGTAACTCGTGCTTTGAGCAGGACTTCGGATAACTCTCTGAAACCTAAAAGTGCTTCATCGAGTCCTGGTGAGAAACTTACATCATCACCTTCGAAGAACTTATCAACATCTTCATAACTAAAGCGATAGTCAGAGTTGATTACACCCTCAGCGATATACTGATTTACTATCTTACCATCGAAGTCTAACTTGAAATAGCAACTTACTACATTCTTTAACTCACCCGGTCTTAGACTACATATCCTATTTGAGAGAATCTCGGGGAGCATTGGAATGACATTCTTTGGGAAGTAGAAGCTATTACCACGCTTAGAAGCTTCCTTGAAGAAGGAAGTATGTAACTCAGCGTATTCAGCAACATCGGCAATATGAACATAGAGTTCATAGCCATCTTCAACTTTCTTTATAGAGATAGCATCATCAAAATCTTTGGCGGTAATGGGGTCGATAGTAAAGGTGAGAATGTCAGTAAAGTCCTTTCTTCTACCTTCAGCTTTAGGTTCAGGAGGATTAAGTGTCCTGACATCTTTTAGAACATTATTCGGGAAGGTGAGGGGGAGGTCAAACTGTTTGACTACAGAGAGAAACTCTGTCTCAGGATTGCCTGATTCTCCTAAATCCTCGATAGCGGTACCAAGTGGTAGTCTACTAAATTTCTTTGAACCCCAATCATCAATCTTCATCAACATCTTGCGTCCCGGAGCAACTAAATCACCTTCAATCTCGAAGTATGAATGGATCTTTGAGAGGTCTGGGATAAAGTAATTCTT
>JAVCCX010000103.1 GCA_030765245.1 Candidatus Zophobacter franzmannii
CTCAGGGAATTAGATATTCATCAAAAATACTGAAAATCAATAACATGTAAATTCACATTTATTACATGTTATAGAATAAAGAAAAGGAGAGATACTATGAGAAGAGTTATTGTTATGATCGCTTTGGTAATATGTGTGTTTTCAATTAAAGCACAAACCATTAATGTAAACCCCGACCCAAATGGAGAACCTTGGTGGACGGGACCGGATCCCGTAATTACTACAGAAGTACAAGCAAGAATTGATGCTATCCAGGATATGGAGCTTACTGATGAATCGATCAATACTCAATTAAATTCAGTTGTTGATAATTCTACTAACCTTTATTTTCGACCAGTTTTTAACCAAATGGGGGCTAGTTGTGCCAAGCAGCCGGTATTGGTTATACCTTTACCTATGAGCTGAATCGTATTAGAAACACTTCTGCTCAAGTTGCTCAAAACCAATATGCTCCATTTTATACTTACAATTACTTGTGGGAAGTATTCGGTGATGGTTCATGGACAACAGATGGTTGGCAGATTGCCAAAGAAAATGGTTGTGCAAGTGTAGAAACATGGGGAGGAATGCATGTAGATATGCAGAAATGGATGAGTGGGTATTCAAACTACAAAAATTCTATGAATAATACATTAGACAAGTATGAAAAAATCAATGTTAGATATGATTATCAGGGATATACGCCCTTAACCCGAATGAAGCATTGGTTAAATGATCATAATGAGGGATCTGCTACCGGAGGGTTAATAGTAATCTATGCTTGGCTCGGTAATGCATATTATGCAACTCCTGTTGGCGGTAATGATAATGTTCCAATTATGCTTGGTTTAAGTACTCCTGCTGCTGGTTTTTTCATGCTTTAACAATAGTCGGATATAATGATAACATTGGTTATGATTTTAACAATGATGGTCAGCTTACAAATAATATTGATATTAATAATGACGGAGTTGTAGATGTAAAAGACTGGGAAATCGGAGTTTTCAAAATTGCTAATTCCTGGGGAACTACTTGGCCTGAACAATTTTTGGGAGGCTTTTGCTATATTTCATATCGTGATTTTATGGGTTCGGGTATCTCCCTTGACTCATATGTAATGTATCCAGAAGATACTTACGAACCTTCAGTAGCAATGAAAGTCAAAATACAGCATAATAACCGAAGTATGTTACATATTTATGCAGGTACTTCAGATGACAATGATGCCGTAGAACCGACTGAGATTAAAAGCTTTTTCTGTTATAATGATGATATGGCTAATCGGAATGAAAACCCAATGAATGGATTAGATGATACACCATTGGAGATAGAGCTAGATATATCGACAATAGTTAATGATAATACGAAATCTTATTTCTTAATGATCGAGGAAGCTGATGAGAATGAAGAAGGTAGTGGGTATATTGTTGAATACAAAATTACTGATTATCGATTCAGTGAGCCAATAAATGAATCATATTGGAATGAGTGGGAAATAATTAATGATAATTCCTCAACAAATCTTAAAATAAACCACGCAATACTACCAGAGTCAATTACAGCTAATTTGACAATTGATTACGATGTCTATATACCTTATGACACTGAGGTAACTTCTTCTGCTGTATTAACACTGAATCCTGGAGCAAGAATGCACTTTAAAGGTGGTAACTTAAGTATCACTGAAGGGTCATTGATTCTAAACGAGAATGCAGCCTTCTTTTTTGATGATGGAGCACAGGTTTACATCAGTCCTCAAAGCTCTGTAACGGTTGGCTCTAATGTTTACTTCACCTCTAATACAACTACAGGAAATCAATATTTCTGGATTGATGGGAATGATGATGATTTCGTAAGATTTAATAATGCACACATAGAGAATTGCAGACTTATAACATCAAAGATTGAAACAAGTATTGAGAATAGTCATTTCATTAACTCAAAATTGAATCTCCAAAGTAACTCTTTTGATATACTTGACTCAGATTTTGAGCAGAATTCATCAATCCAGTCCTTTTTTGTTGAGAATGACTTCCCTAATAGTGTTTGCATAAGTGGTAATAGTATAAGTGGCTCAGAATTGCCGGCTATCAGCCTGACCGGGAACAAGTCAGTAACAATTGATGATAATGAAATCTGCAATAATGGAGTTGGATTGGATTTATGGGAATTGAATAATGTCATTATTGAAGATAACAGCATTAGATATAATGATCAGGGAGTATACTTATATCATTGCAATAATTTATCAGTTAACGGTGCAAATGATATTTCAGAGAACTCAAATAGTTATATGAATTATCTTGATGCTCAAGGCGTTTTCGCAACTCATTATTCTTCTTGGAGTTTAATCGGGACCGAAACTTTACCTTATCAGAAGATAATTAATAATAGACGAGGAAATGTATATTGTGAAGAGTTTTCAGTTCCATATCCTTTTAAGTATAATATTATCCACTCAAATGTGGATAATTCTCCATACTTCACTATAAATGAATTGATGACTACAACTACACAGTATTATGCAGCCAATAATTACTGGGGCACAAACTTTCATCCTCTCACCGACTTAACCCCTTATTCTCATATTATTTATAATCCCACTTGGAATCTAGGTAATACAATTCCTCATATAGAGTATAGTATTGCAGAAAATCTTTACAATGGAGCTATTACAGATGTTGAAAACGAAGATTATCTTCTAGCTGAGTTGAAGTTTAAAGATATCATTGAAAACTATGATTCAACAAAATTTGCAGCCGAAGCCACAAAAGCTCTATTCAATTTGTATGATGAGAGCAACGGAAATTTCACAGAGCTTGAGCTATATTTAAGATCAGATCCAAAATTACAAAGTGATGCAACACTATTGAGAGTTGCTAATTATTTAGCAACGAGATGCCAAATAAAACTAGGACAGTTTCAGGATGTAATTGACTACTACGCAACAATCATCGATGAACCAGAAACAATTCAGGACTCTGTTTATGCTACTATTGATGCTGGTTTAGTGTACTTGATGATGGAATACTCCCAAAATAAATCACAGTATGTAGGAAGACATTCATGGTTAAAACCAAAAAGTATGTCTGACTATATTGAGAATCGGACTAGTTTGATTGGTAAACTCGGAAGAGATGACATTGAGGATGATTCTGAACAACCTGATATGAGTTCCACATTACTGTTTGTATCGCAGAATTACCCAAACCCATTTAATCCTTCTACTACCTTTAGCTTCGGTCTTTCAAAAGAATCGCATGTTCTTGTTGAGATATATAATATTAGAGGGCAGCGAGTGATAACATTGGCAGATCAAAGCTATTCAAAAGGAGAACATACCATTCAATGGGATAGCACTAATAATAGTGCTAAACCACTGGCATCTGGAGTGTATTTCTACAGGGTTCGGACTAATGATTGTGTTACAACGGAAAAATGTATTTTAATGAAGTAAAAAACCTTCTGCACACTATCAAAGCAATGATGGTTGCTACTCCGCAGGATATCTAGAATATAAAGTCTCCATTAAAAAAAAGCTCCCTCAATGGGAGCTTTTTTAATATCCCTTCTCTTCTGAAGTGTTGCTTCAGCTACACCTCTTGTTTTCTCTTGGTTATCTTTTCCAAAGACAGATGAAGCTGAAGCATCATTTCCTAAAGGACTTGTTCGGTTCATTTTTTGATACAGGTTACGTCCGAGACAGTCGAATTACTATCGCAAGGTTATATCCAATTCCTTTTTTCTTGACACTGCAATCTGTAAATCCAGACTACCCAAAACAATCTACAGGACTATATATGACAAAAGAGAAACTTTACCTTATAGACGGAACAGCAATACTATATAGAGCATATTTTGCCTTCATCAAGAATCCACTTATCAACTCGAAGGGGCAGAATACCAGTGCAATCTTTGGGACTATCAGTTCTTTTATCAGAATACTTGATGTAACCCAAGCAAAGCACATTGCAATCTCATTCGATAGGAAAGAACCTACTTTCAGGAAAAAGATAAGTGCAGACTATAAGGCTAACAGACCACCCATGCCGGATGATTTAGTGTCACAAATTGAACCTATAAAGAACTTCTTCTCATTAATTGGAATTGATGATATCTCTTTAGCCGGTTTCGAAGCGGATGATGTACTATGCACTATTGCAGACAAGTATAAAGATGTATATGATGTAGTTTTGGTGACAGGGGATAAAGACTATGCTCAGCTTGTGCAAGATGGAGTAACTGTCTATGACCCAAAGAAAGAAATATATTTGGATTGGGATGGGGTTGTAGAGAAGTATGGAATAACTCCAGACCAATTTATTGATTATCTTGCTCTTATGGGTGATAGTGCTGACAATATCCCGGGTGTAAAAGGTGTAGGACCTAAAACAGCGACAATATTGTTGCAGAAATATGAGAGTTTGGATGGGATTTATGAGCATCTTGACGAGATAAAGGGCAGTGTTCAGGATAAACTTAGAGTTGATAAAGAGAATGCCTATCAATCTCAACTGCTTGCTCGGATTGACCTGGATGTACCTGTAGAGATAAATGCGGATGGATTTCTTTTTACACCGGGAGAATATCCTCCGGTTGAAGAATACCTACAAGAGTACGAGATTACAAGACTTAAAAATAGATTTAAATCTATCTTTGGTAATGCAGTGAACAAGGTAAGTTCAGAAAAGAGTGAACCAGAGACTAAAGAAGAGGAACTTTCTCGTTTCAAACCAATATTAGTCAACACTCCAAAGACCTTTAGAAGATTGGTTGAAAGTATTGCAAATGAACCGGTTATTGCTTTCGATACAGAAACGACAGGAATAGATCCTCATAACATTACATTGATTGGGATATCAATAGCCTTTAATAAAAGTGAAGCATTTTATCTTCCTCTCAGACATATGAACTCAGAGAATTTAGACCCGAAAGTGCATTTACCCTTACTCTTTAAAGCATTGAAAAAGAAACTACTTGTTGGACACAACATCAAATATGACTTACATGTGATGCACTATGAAGGATATGATTTCATAAACCCTATCTTTGATACGATGATAGCAGCCTATATCTTAGATGCAGGACAAAGCAGATACTCTTTGGATGCATGCTCCCGGAAAGAGTTGGAACATGTAATGATACCAATATCTGACTTGATAGGCAAAGGTAAGTCACAGCTTACATTCGATAGAGTACCTTTGGGCGTAGCCTGCAAATACTCAGCAGAAGATGCGTATGTAACATTGGAATTGTATGAAGTTTATAAAGATAGACTTGAAAAAAGTCAATTATTGGAGTTGTTTAATAAGGTCGAAATAGCATTGGTTCAATCACTGCTAACAATGGAACAGAATGGTGTATTTATCGATACTGACATCTTGGATTCTATTTCAGAGAAGATTGTGAAAAGAACAGAAGAGTTGGAAGATGCTATCTATGATATTGCCGGTTATGAATTCAATATTAACTCTACCAAACAGTTGGGAAAGCTCTTGTTCGAAGAGATGGAGATTACACCCCTAAAGAAAACTAAGACAGGTTATTCTACAGATACTACAGTGCTTGAAGAGTTGGCTCAGAATCATGAGATAGCTAAACAGATAAGCGAGTACCGTCAGTTAGCAAAATTGCAATCCACTTATATACTTGCACTCCCCAAACTGATTAATCCAAAAACAGGAAGGATTCATTCATCCTTTAATCAGACCATTGCTTCAACCGGTAGGTTATCATCTACAAATCCCAATCTGCAGAACATTCCAATAAGAACAGAACTTGGGAGAGAGATAAGAACTGCCTTTTATGCTCAAGAAGCAAACTGCAAGATTGTTGCAGCTGATTACTCTCAGATTGAGCTTAGATTACTAGCGATTCTCTCTAAAGATGAAGAGATGATAAAAGCTTTTAATGAGAAGATAGATATTCATCGTAGGACAGCCTCCCTTATCTTTGATATACCTGAAGAGATGGTGACCAAAGAGCAACGCTCACAAGCTAAAACGATTAACTTTGGAATCATATATGGGATGGGTTCAGTAAGGCTTTCTAAAACTCTTAATATAAGCAGGAAGGAAGCAAAACAGTTTATTGAGAACTACTTTAAAACATTCCCTACAATCAAAACATGGATGGAAGAAGCAAAGCAATTTGCTCATCAGAATGAGTATTGTGAGACAATGTGGGGGAGAAGGTTGTATTTGCCATACATCAACAAAGATAATAAAGTAGCAGCAGATTCAGAAAGAGTAGCAGTGAATATGCCTATCCAAGGTAGTGCTGCAGATATTATAAAAACTGCAATGATAAATATTCACGATTGAATTAAGAATAATAAAGATATTAAGATGATTATCCAGGTGCATGATGAGCTCGTTTTTGAGGTTGATTTCTACTACTTAGATGAAGCTAAGAAGTTGATTAGAGAAGAGATGGAAAATGCTCTGCCTGATGAATATAAAGGGATTATCCCATTAACTGTTGACATCGGAGAGGGAGATAGTTGGTTTGAAGCTCACTAAGGTCAGGAGTTATTAATGAAAGAATTTGATAGATTAGTAGAAATCATAGCGAGATTACGAGACCCGATTGATGGTTGTCCTTGGGATTTAGAACAGACACCTAAGTCACTGGTCCCTAATTTTATAGAGGAACTGTATGAGACTGTTGAAGCAATAGAAGACAACGATCCTGAATCTCTAAAAGAAGAGCTTGGGGATTTGATGCTCCATGTTCTGATGCAGTGCA
>JAVCCX010000208.1 GCA_030765245.1 Candidatus Zophobacter franzmannii
AGTAAAGCGAGTGACCCCACTTGCTTATAGCTTGAAAAGCTATTCAAACTGCAAAAAGATAAATCAAAGAAAAGATGCGCAATTCAAAGAATTGCCAGCAACTCAGGGAGTCGCTGTACGGAACAAGAAGGGCATAAGATATTATGCCCCTACAAATATAAAGATCGAAAAATTGTTACTAAGGCTTTATCACTTCCGCATCATCAGGATTATCTAAATCAAAGCGGATGAGAGATACTTCTCCAAATTCTGTTGCACCTTGAAAAGCGGGAGTCTCCCCTATTACATCACTCCAACTACCCGTAATCCTGGTTGATTCATGGATATGACCATGGAGAGTCAGGTGAAACTTAGTAGATTCGAGAAGTCTTTGGACAGCGATACTGCCAATATGGACATCAAGTGGGACATGCTCAACAGTCATGCCATCCAGAGCTGCCCTATCGAGTTTTGTCTTGTATGGTGGCGTGTGCATAAGCAGAACACTCTTTTCAGTCTCAACTCCATCTAAGAGAATCTGTAAATCATCTTTTATTGTGGAATACCCGGCTTCGTAATCACTCACATCAACAGAACGCATGCCATCCGTTGGTGGAGTACAACCGACATCTACAAAACGAGAGACATCGAACTTCTCCCAATCCATACTCATAAAGGGGGTTGGAGGAACAAATGAGTAACCAATGATATTGTAGCCCATAAAGTCTGTATTTTGTCCATGAGCATACACGATCAAGCCCTCATCGGTTAATTTATTGAAGGCAGGCTCAAGAGACCTGGGGTCATCGTTACCAAGAATCAAGAAGATAGTGGGGTATTCATCTTTGAGAATCTCCCGTATTCTTCTTAATTCAATCGCAAAGAAGTCATTTAAGAAGTCCTCGCGCTCAAGGTTAAAGACCTCATCAAAGCCGGCAAAGTGTGGCAGAAGGTCGCCACCAAGGAAAACAGCCTGGGGTTTTAACTTCAGTATTTGTTCGAAGAGAAAGGTGTATTTGTCTTTGGCACCGTGGAAGTCGGAGATGAATAGGCAATTTATCATTTTCTTAATGGGAGAGGTTTGGCAGCATCAGTAACGGCACCAATCTTAATGGCATAGCTACTTTTCTCTGCAATATCTTTGTCAGTTATAAGATGAACATCGAGCAAACCTTCTGTCTTATAGCCCGTTTTTAAGTAATTTATCCGTGCTAAACATTTACTCCAACCGTCAAACCAGGCTAGGAGTTGTGCTTTCTTTATTTCATTTCCTCTGAAATGAACGATCAAGTCAATATCACTTCCAGGTCCGGCAGTAGCATTCTTAACACTACCAATGATATAGAGATTGATAACACCAAACTTCTTAGTGTCGATTTGTTTAGCAAGGTGTTCGCTCATCTGCATTCTCCACAGCCAATAGTTATCATTATGCTCATCTTCATAGAGTGATTTATTTGATATCTTTTTAGCATCAGTTGCCTTACCGATGTATGCTATCGCTTGTTCGAGATCAGCATTCATAAAGATTTTTAGTACATCCCCGTTAGTTTCAGCAGGGACATCTATCACTTGCACGCACTCTTCGATATCACTGAAACTCGGCAGGATAGTTGAAAGCATATTCTTGCTTTGAGTAAAGAATTGATGCCTGAAGATGTTTTTAGACTCATCCGGATAAAGAGGAATATACCTTATCGTAGATTCAACCAAATCCTGGAAGAAATGAGTTCCGAAGGAAAGATCGGGAGCAAAGTTGCCTTGTTCTTTCGCTACTTCTATAAGTGCTGAAGTATTACTTATTTCAGAATATGAGACATCCACTCCAAGTTTAATATCACCTTTACTTCCCCATCTTCCGGGGCCTATCAAGATAAACTTCTTCTTAGGTAAAAGGGTATTCAATTTACCAATGCAGCGTCCCACCTTTTTTAGCTCTTCAAGAGTTTCAAGTTGATAGTACTTTGCAGGATCAACATAAACAACGTGAGTAACCTCAGGGATTTTGCCATTCGAGATATGTTTACTGGCAGTAAATATAATATCTTTGTGCGGAATATCCTGTGGGATTGGAGCCGGCTCAACATCCTTTGAGAAACACTGTGGGCGACATTGGAGCAGATAGATGTCATTATCCTTAACTGCAAATTCAATATCAACCGGTGTCTTCATTTTATCAGCCAGAACATCAAGTATCTTCTTCATTCTACTCATGAAATCTGTGTCAGTCATCAGAGAACGGAAAGTTACTATAAGGTCATCTTCCTCAAAGTTTATGTTAAATACGGCTTTCTGATGAATAAAACCACCTTCATTTACACTGAAAATACGGTTAAGCATCGGGAAGTCATCCTGGCATTCCATTAAAACTGTTGAAACAGGTAGACTTTCAAAAGTGTTTGATTCTAAGTTGATTACATCGATGTTTTTCGGAGAGTACTTTAAAACTTCATCAGGCGAAGCATTTACTCGAACCCCCGGTTGCCCCGGAGATGCCAGAACAGGATAATCGTTGCTCAATCTGTCAACTGCACGCGTACCAAGTCCCGGGACAAGTCTTATCAAACCGTCATTGCGTTTGATTCGAGGAGACCAACGAAACTCATTGCTGGAAAAGGCAACTCCTGCAAAGGCAGGAAAGAAGTATTTCCCGGCTTTGGAACCAACTACTTCCTGGATCATAATAGCCATCTCTTCATGATAATCTGTAAGTCCATGTTCTTTACGATATTCAATAGGATCAGGTCCGACAATCGAGGCATAAACTTCGGCAATTGCATCCATAAGAGCAGTTAACCTAACTTTCTTACTACCCTGGTTCGCAAGAAAAAGACTCTTATATTTACCTGAAAATGAAGTCCCATAGCTGTCTTCAAGAAGAGAAGAGCTTCGAACAATTATCGGAGCATCAGCAAAAGAATCTAAGGCTTGAGAAAGCTCTTTGATTATCTCATGTGGGAAAGAGGAGTTATTATACATCTGAACGATGTTTGGATACTCAGAACGAACCTGCTCAATATCTTTGTACTTCTGCTCAATAACCTCTTCCAGGTTATTGTAATGAATAAAACTCTGCATTACATCCGATGTGATGTACCAGCTTTTAGGCGTCTTAATCTTCTTCTGAAACTCAAGGTCTGTCTCGCTTTTGATAATATTATTCGCAAAGAACAAACCCGTACTCTTTCCACCAAGTTTACCATGCGAGTTCTTGGGGGAAATTGTATGCTGCAAAACATCATAAAAGTCTTCTATCTGGATGTAATTCTTAGCTATTCTAATAAACTCCAATTGCGAAGTAAACAGCCGTTGAATTAGCATAACCTTCAGATTAAGTTGAGAATAGGGAGATAGACTCTCTTTGCTGATCTTCAAATGTTGGTAACGAGCAATAGCGTCTTGCAATTCTGCTAAGGAGGTTTCTTTATCTTCTAAGGCAGTGATTAGGAAACTGAGTTTGTCCTCTTGAATCCATTTATGAATGTATTCCAAAACTTCTTCATTAGGTAAACAAGATTCTGCAATCTGGAAGACCTTTCGGCTTACCTCTTCCATATCCAAGTAATCTCGCTTCTTAAGGGGTGTATTGGCATCGAGTATATCTTCAGATTGAAAGTCACTATGGGTCAAACTCTGAGCATTATAGATATGTTTAACCTCTTCCACTCCTCGTTGATAGAGTAGATTAATAAGCTTGCGCGCAATCTTCAAATAGAGTCTGAAGTCGGTATCCTGGAGCATTCTGATGACTATCTTCCAATCTCTACGCTCAGGCTCTGCACTCTTCTCAGCTCCTTCTAGCGTCTCGGTATATGTTCTAACAACTAGATAAGTGGAAAGCATCTCGGCAATTGTACTGAGAAGAGAGTCCTCTTCTTCCAAGAATGGATGCTCCTCAAAACCTTCAGGAACACTGCGGTAATAGATCTTAATTTCGCCAAAATAATAGTTATTCTTGCTCAAGGTCTTTATTTGAGAGTATCTGGCTACTTTCTCTTCCTTAACAGTGTAACTCTTCTCTGAAAACAACACTTCAGCATAGCACTCATCTGTAAACTGCCAGCCATCAGGTATTGTTTCTACAACTTTCATTATCACATCGTCAAGATCACTTGTGTAGTCAGAGAGGATTGCAAGCACTCCATGGATACAGCTTAGCTCTTTATGCCGTTCTTTTAGCTGGGATACAAGATGATGATGATGATTCTCAGAATTAGTCATCGAATAATTACTCCCTTACCACTTCGTCCATCCGCATAGATGATAATCGGCTTAAGAACTCTAACATGCATAAGATAGTCTGTCTCTTCTACCAACTCTTGAGACTTTAACCAAGCCCAATCGATTTTATCACTCATCTCTTTATCTGCTGAAAAATAGATAACACTATGGGATGTCATATTATGGAAGAAATGAGATCCTTGACTAAAATCAAAACTGAGCTCTGGTAATACAGCTTCGACAATAACTTTAGCTCCTGATATTTGAGACCATTTAACAGGGATTCCCTTCCAGGGGTCAGATGTCCCCCATCGACCAAATCCGAGAAGAAGATACTTTTTCTTTTCATCAAGTAACTTCTTATTCAGGTCAGCAAGTTCTGAAGTGATTGCAATTGAAGTCTTGGGATCAAAAGCTTCAGGTTTTACGAAAACGATGTCTTCAATATTACTTAATAGACCATTACCCATAACTTGTTCCGAATGAATCAACATATTCGGTTCGTTATAAAGTTCTTCTGAAATTTCGACGACTTTATCAGATATTGAGATTGGGCGCAATTGAAGGAATCCGAAACGAGGCTTATCAATTTTATCCGGATCGATAGTCATAGCAAATTCCATTTCTACCTTATTACCTGTTTCTGCTTCACATACTTCTAAAAGCTTCTGGATTATACTATTTACTTTAATAGTTTCGACTTGAAGAATCGGAGCAAAATTGACGATACGGGAACCAGCTTCTGAAGTACCAATATTGACTCTGTCATTTGTATAATCATAAGTTGAACAGATTTGACTGAGTGTTCCATGATCTTCAGCGTCGTAAATTGATTTCTTACAAAGATACTCTGTCTCCTGAGTAGGATCGTAACAACATACACTATCCATATTTATTGCCCAAAACTCTGTCTGAGTATATTTTAGGATATCATGGTTGTTATTAAATGGTGGTGGAGCTGTTGGATGAACAGGAGAGAAACTCCAAGCTTTTTCACCTTCTACAACTGTCTTACCTAAGCCCAATGCAAGCGTGGCAATACCCTCTTCATGTGTAGCATTATTCGAAGGATAGAAGTTATAAGATTTGATAACACCTGAGATTGTTGGATAGAAGAGGTTCTCATGTCTTTGTCCTACAACTTCCTGAATGATAATTGCCATTCGTTCATCCCGGATATCTCTATTCAGAGATGTAAAATAGTCCTTTGAGTTCTGGAAGAATAGTGATGCATAAACAAACTTAATTGCTTCTATTAGCACTCTGAAACGATGATCTTTATCAATCTGGTTATTGGGTATCATCTTTGTTTCATAAACACCGGCAAAAGGATCATCAATCGAATCTTCGAAGATACTAGATGATCTGATTGCTAAGGGTTGTTTGATGCTCTCGATGATACTTCTCAAATCACCCGCAAACATTGCTCCTAACGACGCTGTTTGAAAAGCTAAAGCTATCTCAACATCTGATGCATCTGAAAGTGCTATTTCATATAGCTTGTTTTCTTTCATGAAGTCTTCAAAAACACCACTTAAGAGAACTGTCATACTTGGAATACTTAAGTTTATACCTTCATACTCCTGCTCAGGGAAATGTTTCTTTATTGTCTCTTGCATAAACGCAAGTCCGGAAGCTTTACCTCCAGGTCTACCTCTACCTATGTATGTAAATGTGTCTGAAAAGAAGCCACTTAATCTATCGAATCTTTTACCTTGTTCCATCTCTGTTTCTCCCTAAATCCAACCACGGTCTTTCGATGCACGCATAACTTTATCAATCGCTATCATATAGGCGGCATCACGCATATAGAGCTTCTTTCTACGAGCTAATTCAGAAACTTTGTAATAAGCTGTAGTCATTTTAATATCAAGTTTACTCAGCACTTCGTCTTTACTCCAAAAGTAGTTCATGTTAGATTGAACTTGCTCGAAGTAACTACATGTTACACCGCCGGCATTGCATAGGAAATCAGGAATAACAAACATCCCTCTCTCTTTAAGGACTACATCTGCCTCAGGAGTAGTTGGTCCATTTGCGCCTTCAGCAATTATCCTTACATTTGGATGAATCTTATGTACATTCTCTATTGTTATCTGATGTTCTAATGCTGCTGGTATCAGTATGTCACAATCTACTTCCAACCACTTGTCTCCCGGTTCTATTTCATACCCTAAATCTGATGCTTTTTCTATATTGATTGTCCCAAATCTATCTGTAATCTTTAGAAGCTCATCTAAATCTATTCCCTGAGGTTTACTAAACATATGAGCCTCTTGAGTGTGTTGATCCCAGCATGATACAGATAACACTGTCCCACCTAATTGATGAAATAGCTTTATTGCATATTGGGCAACATTCCCAAATCCTTGAATTGAAGCTGTTGTTGTGTCAGGTCTAATTCCAAGTTCTCTTAATGCTTCTCGAACAGTGAACATCAAGCCATAACCTGTAGACTCTGTTCTTCCAAGAGAACCACCCATTCCTACAGGTTTCCCTGTAATCATTCCAGGATACTTTCTCCCA
>JAVCCX010000264.1 GCA_030765245.1 Candidatus Zophobacter franzmannii
AGCTTCAAGGATGCCGTGATTAATACCGATAAGGGCATTGATAACAGAGATAATTGTAAGATATAATACATATTAGATAATAGAAAAGGGGTGCTTCACAGCACCCCTTTTTATATCTGTACAACGACCTTGTAGGTCGTTCCTTAAAGCATGACAAATTAAACACTTAAGATAACTATCAGTTTGTGTAAGCTATACTAAGCAATCCTTTATTTCTTTATCAATCCAAGTATGTTTCCAGTCAGACCATTCTCTGACCAAGTTTGCTTTAAGAGGATTATTAAGTATGTACCAAACTATCGAGTAAAACTCTTCCTCATTTCTCACATAATGATCATAATACTCATGATTCCAGAACTGGCCTTTCCCACCTAAAATCTCATTCGCCTTACGAGCTGTGAATCTTTTATGGTTTTGCATTATGTAAGCAAGTGAGTGATTTCCTTTAATTGTCATTAAAAGGTGCACATGATTGGACATTATTGTGAAGGCATGTAATATGCAAAATTCATGCATATACAGTATAGATTCGTAAACCATATCTGCTATTAGTGGATTCATTAAAGAAAACTCATTGTTTTTATACTTGTCGAAAAGGTCATCATACTCCATAAAAGTATCAAGGAAATCCTCTTGTGATTGTTTACATTTATGAATCGACTGCTTTATGTCATCCGGTATATCTAATTTGAGGATATAACTTATAAACAATGGTTGAGAATCAGGTTGAATATGAGGTAAATTCCTCTTCCAAAACTGCTTATAAGTATCCTTCACATTTATCCCTTTCTGGACAGATTAATCGACATGCAATGTCGATGTACATCGACACTGCAACTATCATTTCTTACCTGTCACAGATCGACGTGCAACGTCGATGTACAACCAATGTATAACGACTTTGCAAGTCGTTTCTTTCTTATCTCTCCGAGATCGACGTACAACGTCGATTTACATCCTATTGATTTATCAGATGCAACCAATCCCCGAGTAGGAACTGGATTCGTCCAATTAGGAGTGAGACTCTTGCCATTACTGTATAACCAAAGGCAGCACCAAAACTCACCATTAGGAAGTAGATACCTACTTTAGCTGTCACACCGAATACGCCTTCATGCTTCTTACTGAAGTAGAAGTAGGCAAGCCCTGTCACCGTTCCGACTATCATTAGTATTTCACCAAAGACCTGAGCAGGATTATCTGCAGCAAATGGGTTTATCATAGTAGCGACAAGCTGTTGAATGAGATCTGACTTTATAAAAAGCATAAAACTCAAACCGGCAGTTGTACCCATCAAGAGTGAGATAGGATAACGACTCGGCCATTCAAACTTAGGTATTATTCTTATAAGCATCATAATCCCCAGAATAGCAGGTATAATCAGCAGTGCATTACCAGTGAAGTCCTCTGTCAATTTACTATAGAGATTTGGGATCATGATAAAGTAGATTGTATATACAAACCAGTAACCTGCGGACAAACCAACAAATATCTGTTCTGCGACCTTATACAATGGATTATCTTTGTAGAGGAAACTAAAGATAGCAAAGGTTAGAACGACTCCCATCCAGACACCGAATATTGTCATTAAGTCAGGCATTTCTTCCCTCCTTCTTTCTCTTCTTCTCGACATAGTAGTTGATATTACCGAGTACAATGAACAAGATGATTATCAAATGTGCAATCGACTGAGCATCCATACCGGCAGTTGCCATTCCAACTTTCCCGATAAGCTTTTCATACTCAGCAGCTCCCTTAAGCCCACCGAGTAGGCCATGGAGCTGTTGTTGTTTATTGAGATAAGGTAACATCTGCGGAGCGCTAACAGCAGTTGCACCCCCGGCTACTTTCACATTGTATTTATCATTGCCGACCATTATCCACTCTTTCAGACCCGGAGAACCGGCAGATAGAGAGACAATGTAGCCTAGACTCTCGAAGTTCTTCACATTCTTCATCAATGGAATGGAATCGAGAACAGTACTATTGATATCTTTCGGATATACATTTTCAAAGCTTCTACCCATTGCCTGAATCGTAACCATACCCCCGGCTTTATAGCCAAGGTTCACATAGTCCTCTCCATAAACAATAGGATACTCTTTCTGGAGTTCTTTCACTGTGTCTTCACCAATACTCACTCCCATTGGCCAGAGAGCAGTAAGAATTACCTTATGCTTTTTCCTGAACGCATGTTCTAGGATTGCTAATGCCATTGGTTGGAGTTCTGCCTGACTCGCAGGGTCAAAGTCCAAAGAGACAATCACAGGTGTCTGTTCCGGAGTATTCTCAATTAACTCATATATAAACCGGGAGTTTTCAGTAACTTCTAAATTAAACCCAATCTTCACAAGCAGTGGGATAGTGACACCTATAAATAGGAGCAGGAATATAATTCGACGATCTATTTTAAGAAGGTTCATTAGTCACCTCCCAGATGTGATCGTTCCATTCCGAGCAAAATCCTAATAGAGCTACCAATAACACCGAGAGCAGCACTAATC
>JAVCCX010000013.1 GCA_030765245.1 Candidatus Zophobacter franzmannii
AAAACCCAAACAATAAATTCTGATTCATCCATATTGGCGATAAACTCAGAAGCAGAAAATGGCATGGATGCGGCAAAACCAAGAATGATCACACGGGGAAGCCAATATTTTAATCGGGTCTGCATTGATGATCCTCCCCCAAAAAGCTCACGGCCGGTTTGAGCTGTTTTTTTCAAGCCATGCCATGCCCGCTCACAGTGAGCAGGCGTTTTTCCAGTCATTGGCAAAATGTTTCCTTATCTGGTTACAATAAACCTCCAGATAATTAAAGAAAATTCTTTCGGCCTCCCTAAAATCATACTAGAATATGGCAAATTAATTGTGATTTCAACAAATGGAGAAAAAAATTTGCAACAAAGTACTCATAAAAATCATTCGCTATTCGTATAATATTGGTTATTTTTGGTTACAATTGGTCTGTTTGTATAAATAAAAATTGATTCTTTCATTATCGTTGATAATAACAAACCCTGGTGGTACCACACAAATAAATTTAATATTTATGGAGGTACCATATGCGATTACTATACGTTTTAATTTTGTCTCTTCTTGCGATCCCGGCCTGGGCAAGTCCAGATTTAACCATATATGCCGGAGCAGGGTTAATGAAACCCATGGAGCTATTAAGGGCTGATTTTGAAAAAGAGCAGGATGTAACAATAAAAGTACATTATGGCGGATCAGGAGAAATTTTCGGGATGCTGGGTATGGGCAGATGTTGTGATGTCTTTATTCCCGGTGCCGAAAAATACACCAATGATGCAAAAAAAAATGGCTGGATCAAACCGGGAACAGATCAAAAAATTGTCAAACATATCCCGGTTATTGTGGTGCCGAAAGGAAACCCCGGCAACATCAAGACACTTGCAGATCTGGGCCGCTCAGATGTCAAAATAACCCTTGGTGAACCAAAAGCCTGTGCCATTGGAAAAATTTCAAAAAAACTGCTTGAGAAAAACAAGTTGTATGACCAGGTAAAAAATCAAGTTGCGGTTTCAGGGCCCACGGTTAACCAATTGTTAATTTATGTGGCAATGAATCGGGTTCAGGCTGCCATTATCAGGGAAGATGTCGTGGTCTGGGCAGAGGGCAAAGGAAAAGTGGAAGTGGAAGTGATCCGGATTCCTGAACGAGATAATATAATTAAAACCGTTCCCAGTTCCGTAACCAATTGTTCAGAAAACCAGGTGCTTGCTCAAAGATTTAACGACTATATTGCCTCGGACAAGGCCATTAAGGTTTGGGAAAAATGGGGATTTAAAAGATGCACAGACTGACCTGGTTCAAGCTGGTCTTGATCGTTCTCCCCATAAGCCTGACCGGCCTGTTACTGGCAACTATATTTTCTCTCATACTGGTCCCCAGCTTTGCTGAAATATGGGAATCCCTGCTCAGCAAAGAAATGCTTTTCTCCCTGAAACTGACGGTCTGGACAAGCCTTTTATCCACTTTTTTAGTGTTTATAGTCTCGGTTCCCACGGGGTATTCCCTTTCACGAATTGATTTTTGGGGAAAAAGCATTGTCAAGACCATCATTGATCTTCCCATTGCATTTCCCGAGCTGGTTTTGGGATTATGCCTGCTATTGCTGTTTGGCAAACCTGAAATACAAAAAATTCTCGGGGCAGCAGGCTTTGATTTTGTATTCACCAAACAGGGCATCGTTGTTGCCCAGTTTTTCACCGCCCTGCCCTATTCTGTCAGGATTATAAAATCAACATTTGATTATATTAATCCCCGCCTGGAATTTGTATCGCGAAGCCTGGGATATTCCATGTTCGAGACCTTTTTAAGGGTTTCTCTTCCCCTGGCAAAAAGCGGCCTGCTGGCGGCAACAATTATTGCATTCGCCCGCAGTATCGGGACGTTTGGAACCGTTTTAATTCTTGCAGGCGGATCCTATATGCAAACTGAAATTCTTCCGATTACACTGTATCTGAATATTTCTTACGGGAATATGCCAATGGCAATCACTTCGGGTATTATTCTTGTCATTGTATCGTTTATTGCCATCTTGGTATTTGAAAAATCAGAGGCCAGTATATGAGTTATTTAAGTATTGAAAATTTAAATATAAAACTGGGCGAGTTTGAATTAAAATCCCTTGATCTGAACCTGGACCAAGGGGATTATGCAGTCGTTATCGGTCCGACAGGTTCCGGGAAAAGTATTTTACTTGAATGTATAATAGGATTTTTCAACCCGCAAAAAGGCAAAATTATCTTGGATGGTCGTGATATTGTGAACGATTTGCCTGAAAAAAGAGGGATTGGTATTGTATATCAGGACTATGCCCTCCTGCCCCATTTAACCGTATTCCAGAATATTGCCTATGGGTTAAGAAAAGTTGAAAAAAATAGTATCAAAGAAAAAGTTCAGGATATTGCGGCAAGCCCGAAGATTGAGCATCTCCTGGATCGAAAACCTGCGACGCTTTCAGGCGGGGAACAGCAGCGCACTGCCCTGGCGCGTTCCCTGGTTGTCAACCCAAGGCTTTTGCTCATGGATGAGCCTTTTTCAGCCCTTGATCCAACGACAAGAAGGCAGATCCGTCAGCTTCTGTGTGATGTGATTGATAAAAAATGCACCACGGTTATCCATGTGACCCATGATATGAAAGACCTTTGGACCCTGGCTGACAAAACAGCTATTTTGAAAAAAGGCCAGATTATCCAGTTTGGAACGGTCAAAGAACTTTTTGAGCGGCCTGCCAATAAATTTGTAGCCGATTTTATGGGGGCATCCTTTCTGGAAGCAGTTGTTGAAGATAGAATTAACAATAAGACCTGTTTTAAAATTGATAATTTTAATCTTTTTTCCAAAGATACCGCTGTAAAAGGAGAAACGGTTAATGTTGCAGTCCGGCCCGAAGAAATTTTATTGTATTGTACGATACCCCTCCGAACAACCTGAACGGTGATAATTTATTTAAAACCAGGGTTGAAAAAATAAAATGTGAGGGGGAAACCTGGGCGCTCAATGTTAAAATCGGGCAGACATTGCTGGAGGTGAATTCAACCCGGAATATGATGGCCGGACTTTATCCGAAACCCGGTGACACGCTTTATGCACGAATAAATACCAACCATGTCAGAATTATCCTATAAAAGGCCATAACATTATTTTGTTCAGATGATTTTCTATATAATAATTTTTGACACCATGATCAGAACGCTGTACACAATTAATCTGACAAGCAGACGACTGAACAATAGATATCTTTAACCAAAGAGATCTATTGCACCCATTCTACAGGAAATTACCATGCCACTGAAAATTACCACCCTAATTGAAAATACCCCGGGAGAACATAAAGCCCTTGTATCGGAACA
>JAVCCX010000233.1 GCA_030765245.1 Candidatus Zophobacter franzmannii
AGAGTAATAGTTTGACCTGACCCTGTAGAGAGCCGCTGCGCGGTAATTTCGATTGTATGTCATCGAATTCGGCAGGCATCGTTAATTTATCAGCGGTAATTTGCATTACGACTTTGGGATAATACAAAGTCACCTCCGGCTCGCTCAACTGGATGGTATCGGCACCTGCGGCAACACGCCGGGCAAAACGAATTTCATATTCGCCTGGCTTTACAAATACTAAACCTTCAGCTTTGCCGATACCGACACCGCGTGCCTCGTCCACTATTTCGATATCTTCGTCCAGCGGTTTGTCGTCAGTTTCCAAGGTGCCCGCAGCAGGAGGCGCAATAGTTTCCTGCGGGATAGATTCAAGATCGATATTTGCCTGTCGATAGACAAATAGTGCTATCAGTACAGCCGCGAGAGTAAGGCCCAGAATCATTAGTTTTTTGACCATTAGCGTCGGTACCTCTCCATAGCGTTGTCCCACAGATCCATTTTTTTCAGAAGGTGCTGGATTAATTCGCCCACCGCACCGCAGCCTGACGACCTGGTGGTCATATAATCAGCCGCGGCTCGCAGTTCGGTTATTACCTGTGGTACCACCGCGCTGAAACCAACACGGCGCATTACCGGCAAGTCAAAAACATCGTCACCAATATAGGCGATTTGTTCCGGTGGAATTTGCGAGTCCTCAAGCAGCTGTTCGAAGACCGGAATTTTATCGATTGCCTTCTGATAGACAAAGTCAATTTTCAGATCTTCCATCCGGTGGGCCACTGCAGGACATTGCCTGCCTGTGATTACAGCGGTTTTTAACCCCTGCCTCTGCCAGATACGTATCCAGCCTCCGTCACAGGCATGGAATCTTTTTGATTCGCTGCCGTCGGCGTGAGTAATGATACTGCCGTCGGTCAAAACACCGTCCACGTCCATAGCTAGTAGTTTGATATCCATAATTATAATCATCTGTCCTGGAAAATTCTGTCCAGGTATTTTATTGAACTATTTTCAGGGCAACTACATCCTGCACATCGATCAGACCCACAGGTTTATGATTATGGTCAACCACAGGAATTTCGTCGATACGATTTTTGTGAAATATGGCCATCGCTTCGCTGGCCAATGTATCCGGTCGTACGGTTTTGGGATTTCTGGTCATTATTTTTGATACAGCCGTGCTGTGCAGCTGCGCACCCTGGCTTTCCAGTCCGCGACGCAGATCGCCATCGGTCAATATGCCGCTGAGTTTATCATTTGCATCGGTTAATAAAATACAGCCATGTCGCAGGGCGGCCTCGGACTCCGCTTTTTGCAACGCCTGCTGAACGGTGCAATTCTGCGACGCTATTGGTAGTTTTTTATCACGGTTAAAAAGGGCTGCCTGCTCAACCGTGATCAGTTGTCGGCCAAGTGCTCCGCCTGGATGATAGCGGGCATAGTCTTCAGGCTGGAAGTTTCTCATTTGCATTACGCTCAATGCCAATGCGTCACCCATAGCCAGCATACAGGTAGTTGACGTGCTCGGCGCAATTCCCAGCGGACACACTTCCTCAATATTGCCAAGCCATAATGTGACGTCGCTATGTTTAGCCAGGGGTGACTGTTTGTCGCCGGTGATGGCTATCATCGGTACCGCCTGTTTTTTCAGCAGGGCAATTAGCCGAACAATTTCTTCACTGGAACCGCTATAGCTAAGGACGACCGCAATGTCTTCGCTGCGAAGACGACCCAGGTCGCCATGTATCGCTTCGGCGGCGTGCAGAAAGTGGCTTGGTGTACCGGTCGAAGCGAGCGTCCCGGATATTTTCTGGCCTATGATGCCGGCTTTGCCGATGCCGGTCAGCACTACAGCCCCACGGCATTGGTAAATCATCTGCAACGCGTCGATGAAGCTCTGGTCCAGCAGGTCCGCCAGTTGACCCAAGGCCTGTGACTCGCGACAAATAATATCACGGGCCTGAGATATATCGAATGGTTCAGGATTTTTTTTAGTCATGGCTGTTTGTTTCCGGTGTTTATTTGCTCCAGATTCACAGGGGAGATTATCCCAGATTGCCATGCCAGAGTCAAGGTAGTATTGGACCGGGTAATTTATGTTGACGTGGCCCTATGCCCAGTGTTAATCTGAACAAGATCAGATAAATCAGTCTGTAAGGAGCAATCTAGGCTACAAATAATGGGTTAATTTGTTTATTCTTGGCTCAAAGGCAGGACAATTATTATGGCAAACGTAGTTAAGTGGTTTTATGTGGCCTTGGTATTACTTTTATCTCTGGCCGGACAAGCCGCCGCCGCTGGCGAAAAGACAGAGAACAATGAACTCACCTGGCCCGAGATGACCAGCCAGCACAAGCCCTGGGCATATTGGTGGTGGATGGGCAGCGCAGTCGATCAAGCCAATCTGAAACACAGACTCAAAGAATATCACCAGGCCGGGATGGGCGGACTTCATGTAACACCTATATATGGTGTCAAAGGCTATGAGGATAAGTTTATAGATTTCTTAACCCCGAAGTGGATCTCTATGCTGACTTATACCGTCGAGCAGGCTGCGAAAATGGGGTTGGGTATTGATATGTCTACCGGTACCGGTTGGCCTTTCGGCGGAGCAATGGTAGGCGACGAAGATACTGCCTGTAAAGCCGTTATTAAAAGTTATACTTTATCCCCTGGCCAAAAGTTAAACGAACCACTTACAGATGGACAATTGATGTCACTGATGGGCTGCTCAGATAAAGGAACTATAGTAAACCTCCTCGATAAAGTTAAACAGGGCAAACTCACCTGGACAGCACCCGATGGTGACTGGAAACTATACGCTGTTTTTCAAAACATAACAGGCCAGCATGTAAAACGGGCAGCCCCAGGTGCAGAAGGAAAAGTGCTGGACCCTCTTTCTACTGAGTCGCTGAATAATTATCTAGATCATTTTGATGCGGCCTTTGCTGATTATAAAAATGATCAACTCCCCCGTGCCCAGTATCATGATTCTTATGAATACTATGGGGCCAACTGGACGGATAATTTTCTGGGCGAATTCTCCTGCAGGCGCGGTTATGATCTTCGCAGCCATATGCCCGCATTTTTTGGCGAAGGTGAAACCGACAAAGCAAACAGGGTCAAATGCGATTATAAAGAAACCATCTCAGATTTGCACCTGGAGTTTATAGAAACATGGACCAACTGGGCGCACGACAGGGGTTTTATTACACGCGATGAAGCACATGGTGCATTGGCCAGCATACTCGATGTTTACGCCGCTAGTGATATTCCTGAAACAGAAACATTTGGCCCCAGCAGATTGCCGATACCGGGCTTGCGGATAGACCCAGACTTTAACGATACCGAGCCTGATATTCTGGTCCTTAAGTTTGCCTCTTCAGCGGCCCATGTATCGACAATGGGCCTCACCGCCTTGGAATCGTGTACATGGTTGGCTGAACATTTCAAGGTGGCTCTGTCGCAGGCAAAAGCACAAATCGACCAGCTTTTTGTTGCCGGCGTTAATCATCTGTTTTATCACGGAACTGTCTATAGTCCTATCGAAGAAGATTTTCCAGGTTGGTTGTTTTATGCTACGACCAGTTTTTCGCCGTCTAATTATTGTATCTGGCATGATATCGATGCGTTGAACA
>JAVCCX010000327.1 GCA_030765245.1 Candidatus Zophobacter franzmannii
CCCTATGTGATCGTAGAATTGTCCAATGGTTTTCGATGTGGTATTACCGGAATTGTGGATGATCAGGTCACACCAGGGGCTGTCGGTCCGGGGCTTGAGGTTCTGTCACCTGCCGAAGCCCTGGCCAACGTGCTGCCAGAGATGCAGAGCAAGGTCGATTACCTGGTGCTCTTGGCCTTTACTGACGAACCAGAGATGAAGGCCCTGGCTCAGCAGTTTTTTGAGTTGGACCTTATCGTGGGAGGCCAGGTGCAAAAGGGCAGCGCCGAGGCTGTCATCGAGAATCGGTCTGCCATTGTCTTTAATACGGACAAGGGCAAGGCCGTGGGCCGTCTGGACCTGACGTGGGGTGCGGATCAGAGCTGGACCTATCAGAACCGCTTCAAGACGTTGGAGGAATCCATGATACCAGATACGCGGTTTGTCGATCTGACCGAACAATTCAAGGCGCAACTCAAGGCTCAAGACTTCAGGCCCGTCAGGGATGATGTAGACGGCCTCTCCTCCATTGCGGCCGGGCGCAAGACAGAGGGCATGTATGTGGGGCCGGACACCTGTAAAACATGTCATCCGACGGCCTATGCGGTGTGGTCCAAATCCAAACATGCCCATGCGTTTGCCATACTGGAGGCCAAGGGACATCAGTATAACCCACGTTGTCTGATATGTCATACCGTGGGTTACATGGAATCGGATGGTTATATTAATGAGCGTCTAACGCCGAATCTGGTGAACGTGTCCTGCGAGTCATGTCACGGCCGTGGGGATGTGCATGTCAAGGCAAGGACAAATGCCCTCGATTCAGAGCAGGGCATGACCACTCAGACACCAGACTGTACAGGCTGTCACGACGAGGAGAACAGTCCGGATTTTGACAAAGCAAGCTATTTGCGGGAGATCGTTCATGGCAAGGAATCGACGAATAGTACTGATTAGTCTGCTCTGTGCAAGTGTGGCACTGGCGCAGGACACCGAGGACGCCCCCAAGCCAACGATTCCATGGGCCACATCCTATGCTGAGGGCATGGCCACGGCCACGGCTCAGAAGCGGCCCGTGTTGATCAAGTTTTCTGCCCAGTGGTGCAAATGGTGCGAACGTATGGACGTCGAAGTCTTTGTGGATGACCCTGTGATCCAGGCTTTGCAGGGGTACACCTGTATCAAGGTTGATGTGGACGAACGTCCTGATGTGGCCATGGCCTATTCGGTTCGGAGCTTACCGCGCGTTATGGTGATCAACACACATCAGGAAATTGTGGGTGATTGGCTGGGGTATCAGCGACCTGACCGCTTTCTGGCAATGGTCATGGATCTTGAACCGGCTTTGCACACCAAGATGGGCACTCTAATGGCCCCCAAGACAATCCTTCCAGTCCCCAAGGCTGAACCAGAAGTCTTAGTGGATCTGACTGAGGAACCGGTCATGAACCTGGGCCATAGAGACCCCAAGGTGCGTGAAAAAGCCGTTGTCCTCTGGGTGGCACGCGGCAAGAAGGCACTGCCCGAAATCGTAGAGCACCTGGAGCACGCCTATCTGGGTGTACGCATTGGGGCCTGGAAAGTCGTTCAAAAACTGCACGCATCTAAGCTGCCATTTGATCCCTGGGCACCCTTGCTGGATAGAACAGCCATGATCAGGGCGATCCAAGACGAACTGCCTCGCCAACGCTGATGACGCCTCCTGATTTGGCCGCCGGCGGCCAAATTCAACTGACGCAACCAGGCATCCGCTCTACCGTCTTTCTGTCTTACAGCGCAGCGGTCTTGCTTCTTACTTCTTCCTGTATGCCCTTTTTTACCGTCCGATCAAACCTCGCATGCCGTCGGGCAGGGTCAGGCCGGTTCGTTTGTCCTGGTCGTGATGGAACTCCTTGATACGTTTCACGGCGTCGTCCGGATCATCCATGATTTGGAAGACCTCCAGGTCTTCAGGTGAGATGAATTGATTCTTCTGCAGCATCTGCTCCTTGACCCAG
>JAVCCX010000414.1 GCA_030765245.1 Candidatus Zophobacter franzmannii
CTCCGCCGGCCTCCCCAGCCGCTTCCCACCCTTCACTTTCCCCTTCCCGCCCCGGTCCACAACGATTCTTGGTCCGGCCCAGGTAGCGGAGACCGAAGACGAGTTTGTCTATTTTGTCATCTTGGCCGAGCGGATCGACGGCACGGTCTATCTGCCCATGATTGAAAGGTGATGACTTGTCTGCAGGTTGCCGCAGGGACATTGCCCGGCACCACCACCTTCTGGGGACAGGTTTTGCTGCCCCGAAGTGGTACCGGCACTGGTGGTGCTGTCGACTTCTACCATGCAACGCCGAGAAAATTTCATGAGCAACTCTCTCAGAACCATAGCCTTCTAAAGTAGAGCAACATCATTGGAGATCACTGCGCCCAAATCGTGATAAGTGTGCTAAACTTGAGTTGGTATTACTGTTGGAAAGTCTTCGTCGTACTTCCAAACCATTCTAAATTTTCAAAGGAGAAGACCCCATGCGAATGACCAAACTTTTGCTTATTTTCGTGCTTGTTCTGGCGATGGCAGCTTGTGCAGTGCCAGCTCCGCCTGTGGCCCCGCCTGCCGGCAGCGGTGATGCGCCTGAGGCGGAGCAACCTGCTGCCGTTGAACCTGCGGCTGCCAGCGGTGACCTGATCGTCTACACCAGCGTGGACGAAGAGAACGCCCGCAAGCTGTTGACGCCTTTGCCGCGGAGACGGGCATCAACGTGGAGATGGTCTTCCTCTCCTCCGGCCCTGCCCTCAGCCGCATCGAGGCGGAATCGGCCCGTCCCCAGGCGGACATCTGGTTCGGCGCTCCCAGCGAAAACCACATTGTGGCCAAGGAACGTGAGCTAACCCAGCCCTACATGTCGCCGGAAGCCGCTGCCCTGGACGCCCAGTTCACGGACGCGGACGGCTATTGGAACGCCTTCTACATGAATCCCCTGGGCATCGGCGTGCGCACGGACCTCCTGACTGAGCGGGGTGTCGAGCCGCCCACGTCCTGGGAAAGTCTGACGGACCCGGCCTATGTCGGGCTGATCCAAATGTCTTCGCCCCAATCTTCGGGCACGGCCTATGCCGTGGTCATGACCCTGGACACCCTCTTTGGGGAAGATGCGGCTTTCGAGATGATGAAGGCCATGAATCCCAACATCCAAACCTACACCCAGAGCGGCACAGCGCCGGGCAAGGCCCTGGCCATCGGTGAGACCGTGATCGGCATTCAGTTCACCCCGGCCTTCCTCAAGCTGATCGACGAGGGCTATCCGGTCAGCCTGATCATCCCGGAAGAGGGCGTGGGCTACGAAGCCGCGGCCATGTCCATCATCAAGGGCGCCACCAATGTGGAGAACGCCCAGAAGTTGGTGGATTGGATGCTTTCGACCAAAGGTCAAGGAGAGCTTAGCGTCCAGAAGACCTACTTTTTCCCCGTGCGCTCGGACGTTTCCGCCGGTGAAGGCGTGCCGGAACTGAGCTCCATCAAGCTGGTCGCCTACGATCTGGAATATGCCGCGGCCAACAAGGAGCGGCTGGTGAATCGTTGGGCCGAAGAAGTGCTGGCCCAGTAGCACCCGAAGCAAGCCCTGACTTTCTCCCACAACAGCGACGGGAGGGGTGATCGCCATGATTGCCCCTCCCGTTTTGAACACCTGATGGCCGCAGCCCCTTCTGGAGCGTGATCTTCATGTCAAGACTACAGCGCGCCCGGCGTGAACTGGCTCTACTGCGTCGAGATCCCCTGCTCTTTGCCCTGGTGATCGTGATCGCCCTGGCCCTCTTCACCTTTGTTTTGGCCCCGCTCTTTGCCGTGCTGGTCAAAAGTCTTCAGGTGCGGGGCACGGAAGGGCTGACCCTGGCCAACTATGAGCGCTTTGCCAACACCCGCTATCTGCGCCAAGCCCTGGTCAACAGCCTGAAGGTGGGGGTCTCCACCGCCACCGTGGGTGTCTTCATCGGCTATATCGCCGCCTTCACCCTCACCCGCACCAACATCCCCGGCAAGCCCATCTGGCACGTGATCCTGATTCTGCCGGTTATCTCTCCGCCCTTTGTCAGCGCCATTTCCATCCTGATGCTCTTTGGCTTTAACGGCCTCTTCACCAAGCAGTTGTTGGGCATCCAGGATTTCAACATCTACGGTTATCGGGGCGTCGTCCTCTCCCAGATCTTCACCTTTGCCCCCATCGGGTACATGACCCTGCGGGGCGTGCTGGGCAGTCTCAGCCCCACTCTGGAAGATGCAGCCATGAACATGGGCGCCACCCGCTGGCAGACCTTCCACCGGGTGGTGCTGCCCCTCTCTTTGCCGGGGATCGCCAGCGCCTTTTTGGTGGTCATCATCGAGTCATTGGCCGACTTC
>JAVCCX010000079.1 GCA_030765245.1 Candidatus Zophobacter franzmannii
AGACCACGACAGATTATGAAAAGGATGTGTCATGTATCCGTCTTGTAATCACATTTGCTATCATACAAGAAAAGCGAGACCTTACGGATGGTTGGAAACCTCCGTAATGGTTGTTTGGCTGAATAGACTAATCACCCCCAATTCGTCGTACTCGTTGTAAAAGTGTTGTGCCACAAATAGGCATTATTACTGGGCTAAGAGCTACTCACCAACAGTTTCAACACTTTATTTAGAAAACGAGTAAAAATAAAAAGTAGTAGTATATATATATTGAATATAGAAAGTAGAAAAAAAGCGTCAAAGTGTTGTAAGGTAGCATAGACATTGATTATTACAGGTGTGTAAGCACCAACACTTTAAAAAAGGCAACCCGTATTTCAACAGGTTGCCAATTATTTTTGTTTAGTTAGCTTTTTTCTTTAGTATTTTACTTCTTTCTCCATTATTCTTTTCGACAACCTCATAATCTTTGAAATCAGCAAATTTCTTGATTCTAAGAGCTATCTTCGTTGCTGTAATATCTTCCAGACGAGTATTATTTTTATGGCAATTATCCAACAAGTCACTATTTGGGTATTCCTTACCGAGTTCCAGGGTTTCAAAGAAATCATACATAGCCACACCAATGTCATTGATAAGCATTTTTTCTTTTGCAAAACCAATAGTAGGTTCAGGAATGACTTTACCATTGGCAAAATATTCTTGAATACAACCAAAGAGATAGTGGAAGAAAGAGTTGAACTCATCTTCATTCCATTGGTCAAAGAACAACTTATCAAAGTCATCTATTGGTCTATGGTTGGCATTGTAGAATCTTTTTAACTCTATAGTAATAAATCTTCGTATAGTGCTATCTCCACTCTTTAGAGGAACACTATTAGAAGTAAAGACATGCTTTGGAGAGTCTTCGATACTCAACAATATAGATGTCTTACCTTTTCTCTCTATTTGAATGCCCCAGGTTGAACCACCATAAAATCCTTCCGGGTTAAAATTCACTTTAAGATCATCAATCCCAACTAATTCGGTTTCCAATGTAAGATTCTGATTGCGAAACTTACTATCCAATGCAACTTCTTTACCATTTAGGCTAACCATGTTACTGCCTTTTGGTATAGAAAGTGCTTTTAATATCAAGCTTTTACCGGTTCCACCATGATTCTTCTCCTTAGTGTAGTCAGTAAGCAGAATTATAGGTTTGACATCGCTACTTTTGTTATTATGAAGCAGATACGCCATTGAACTTCTGAGTCTCTGGAGTGTAACCTCATCAACCTTATCATTATCCGTTGAGATATTCTTCATGAATTTTGCAAAGTCCGTCTCTGGTCCGCACTCTTCAAAAATAACATGTTTCACAATTTTAGACTCAGGTATCATAAAGTCAGCATCTTTGTAGTATTTGAATACTTGACCATCTTTCGAGATTTCTACATATTTATTCTTAAAGAATAATCTGCAAACATTATCAGGGTCGTGATACTTTACAATCGTAATCGGATCCAACAAGGCAATCTTCGATTTCCTCAGATATATATCCAGTTTTTTGATAAGCTCATTCAGTACATCTTCTTGCTTATCAAATCTCTTTCGTAAATCCATTGTAATCTCAGCAATAAAAGCATGTCTATAGACATTATCTTTTATGTATATTAAACGCTCATTAACACCATCATATCTATATCCGATGGATGAGAGATACCTATAAAATTTAGTCGGGCTGATTCTAACTTTCCCAGAATCATCTTCTTTGTAAAATTCAGCTTCATCTTGTTTAGGTTGTTCGGGCAAAGGGCCAAGGAAATACGGATACGGTTGAGGACGCATTATACCACCTCCCCATTAGCA
>JAVCCX010000148.1 GCA_030765245.1 Candidatus Zophobacter franzmannii
CGGCGGCGGTTTGGGGGGTGAAGGCGACGACTTTGTGCAGGGGTTCCAGGGGCGGGGAGGCGTCGATCTCGAAGACCTGGACGGCGACGCTCAGTTCGCTCTCGGCGTTGCCCTTGAAGACGCCCCGAGTGGGGGCGACGTCCACATAGTCCCGACCCACAGCCACACGGATGTGGCGTTCCCGGGCAGGCATGTTGTTGGTGGGGTCAAAGCCCACCCACCCCAGGGTGGGCAGATAGGCTTCCACCCAGGCGTGCATGGCGTCCACGGCTGACCGATCGCCACTCTCCGTGCGATGGAAAAGATAGCCGCTGACATAGCGACAGGGAATGCCCAGGCGGCGCACCAGGGCCAGCATGATGTGGGTGAAATCCTGGCAGACACCCTGGCGCTGGGCCAATGCGTCGTCGATAGGGGAGTCGACCCCGGTGCTCTCCGGGACATACTCGAACACCCGGTAGATCCCGGCGTTGATCTTGTGCACCACCGACAGGGGATCCTGGCTGCGATCCAGCCCCAATTCTTCAGCCAACTGATCTAGTAAAGACGTGGGCTGGGTGAGCGGGGTGGGCATGAGAAATTCCCAGTGGTCCTCGGCGTGGACCGCCGCGTCCAAGAGATCCCATTCGTCCAGGGCCAGGCAATCGGGCAGGGGGGGCAGGGGGTCGATGGTGACCATGCTCTCCACACGCAGGTCCAACTGGCGATGGTGGGTGGGAATGTCGAAGAGGTGAATGCGATTGCTCAGGTGATCCAGATAGTTATGGAGTTGGGCGGACGGCTCCAACTGCACCTGGAAATCCAGACAGCGTTGGGTGCGCTGATCTACAGGCTGCAAGCGCAGCTTCATCACGCTTTCGCTGACGGGGGCGCTATATCGGAAGCGGGTATGGTGACGAACACGGTATTGCATGGGCAGGTCATTTCAGGGTTGTGAGATGTGGGATGTGAGTTGTGAGATGCGAGATGCGAGATGCAAACTCCGCATCACAACTCGCAACTCACAACTCGCAACTCACATCGTGGCGGTCATTTCAAAGGGATAGGCGATGTAGGTCTCGAAGACGGCGTTGTGGATTTCGGCGCAGCGCTGGCGCACGTCGGTCAGGTAGGCGTGGATGTCGTCGGCCATGAGCTCGTCCA
>JAVCCX010000025.1 GCA_030765245.1 Candidatus Zophobacter franzmannii
CCGCTACAGGGCCCAGTCGCTTGTGGCTACCACGCTTGGCGACATGAAGATAGTCGACCGCAAGCCGTTTATTACGATTAAGCAGATCGACACGCTTCAGAAAGATCTTCGTCCGGGCGCACTGCTGTCCAAGATGATTTCGGCATAGTGGCCCAATTGGTAGTTCGGGGGTGAATCTGTTCGGATTCCGAGGTTTTGGACGGTCTCGGGCCTCTGTGCGTCTTGCTTCTGACGTCCTTTTCATGGTCGCCATTTCAGGTTCCCCCCTTTCTGCTGTCCAGAACATGAGCGAACAGGGGCAATGCATATTCCGACGGTTCAGCGGCCGGATACGTGTACGGTTCGTCCAGCCACGACCACAGTTCCCTATAGGTCAGCAGGTTCATCCGAAGCATTGCCGCCAGGTTCGAAAGGCTCCATCCAAACGTCGAGCGCAGTTGCATCAGCTTCAGTAGCAGCATCGCGATCAATGCTGTCCAAATCTGCACCTTCACCGCGTTCTCACTGGTGCCCACGAACGTCTTGACCTTCAGATTCTGTTTCAACGCCTTGAAGAACAACTCAATTTGCCAGCGTTCCTTGTATATCCGCCCGATATTACTGGCCGCGAAGGTCAAGTGGTTCGTCAGTAGTACGATCTCCCGGCCGTTGACCTCATCCCAGACCACCACCCGCCGCAGACGGTGCGGACATTCCTTGCGGCCCTTGATGCTGTCCAATTCGATCACCTCGTCGGACAGGACATTGTTGTTCAGCGGAACGATTCGCCAATCGATCACGCGGTAAACCGCGTTGGACTTCATCCGCGTCACGAAGTAGACGCCAGCCTCGCACCACCGCCCGAACAACGTGTAATCATTGTAGGCGCGATCCATCGCGACGATCGTCCCGGGAGCGAGTCGCAGCGTCTTTACAGGGGTTACGTCGTGCACCTTGCCTTCGGTGATGCAGGCCCAGCCCGGCAGGCATCCCTGATGGTCGAGCATCATGTGCAGTTTGATGGCGCCTTTGGTTCGCCCGTATTTGGCCCAATCAAAAACTTCTCGACACAGGTGGATTGTGCTGGCGTCGATGCTGCGGAGGGGATTCTTGAAGCGGAACTTTCGCTTGTGTTTTGCCGCGACGGCCCGCGCCTGGCCGAGCAAGGAAAGGAACACGTCCTCGAACAGTTCCCATGGCCGATGGGTGTTGGCGTAGCTCAGTATGCTGCGAGCCGGCGCTTTGGCCAGTCCCAAGTGTCGCAATTTGCCCAGAGCCGTCGCCAACCCCCCGCATATCTCACGAAGCGAATTGGCGCCGCCGAGTTGACAGAACAACATCGCGACGAACTGGTCCCAACAGGAAAACCCCTTGGCGGCTTTCTCTGCGCCTCGGTGGCCGACAGCCCTGCGAAAGTCGCGACGAGAAATGAGTGAAAGAACCTGTGCAAACAGACTCGCAACCGATACCATGTTGGCGTCTCCTGGATGGGGTGTTTGGCGATCTTCTAGCACCCATTCTACCCCATTCCGGGAGACTCTGAAACCGCCATGTGTTCACACGTATATCAGGATTGTCTTGGACAAGAGTGGCGGGATATGTACCGCGAGCTTAAGCAAGAATACCGCGAGCTTGAGAGAGAGCATCTGCGAGACAAAGAGTGCAGCCAAGATGAGGAAAACGACTGACCACCACCCGCCCCAACTTCATCGTCGGCACCATCGGCTTTTCTTATTGCCTGTGTGATCGACGTGCTGATTGACGTATTGACAGAACACTACTCTGATTTATTGAAAA
>JAVCCX010000429.1 GCA_030765245.1 Candidatus Zophobacter franzmannii
AAATATGCTCGATGGCCTCTGGTTGTGTCAGTGTCCGTTTTATTTGGTTTTGTGTTCTCATGCGGCCACTGTACGCGGCATGAAGAGCTATGTTCAGCCTTTTTTATGGGTAAAGGGCAGAGCTAGCCAGCCCAAAGGGCTGTCAACAAACCAACAACTAATAACTAGAAACTAAAAACCCTTTCTTATTGGTTGATGGCAAGGAGCCTGGATCGCTTCGCTCCAGTTTAAAGTGTTAGGTTTTCAGTTTTAAGTTGGGGGCAAGGAGTCTGGCCTAGGTGGCTATCAGCGGTTAGCACACCGTCACACCGTCTTGCAGCGAAGCGGTCTTACCTCTTACAGCGAAGCGATCTTCCCTTCTTACCTTCCTATCTTCCCGTCATAGCCTTCACCTGGCTTGGAGATGCATCGAAAGGCCAGGACGGGGTGTGCTTCAGGCCCCAAGTTTCCGGTCAGTTTGATCCAGTTGTCCGAGGACGCATCGAAAGGCGTGTCCGGCTTGATTAACTGAAGCTTCAACAGTTTGCGCTCCATGGGTTCCAGTGTGACTGTCCATTGCCTGGGACTCAATGTCCAACCTGGAGGGCACTGCGAGATGGCAATGGATCCTTGGACAGCTTCGCCTCCAAAATTATAGACATAAATCGGCAGGTCAGTCTTCACCCCGGGCGCTACCCGGTGTTCATATTCTGAGGCCCATGGGACCTGCTCAAGCTTGACCGTAGATTCACGGGGCATGTTCAGTTGCAGGACAATGTGACTCGGTGTGCCTTTGAGATACGTGCTTTGGGGTGGCGGTGTGAGTTTGAGCCTGTCTGCCTGATCGGATTCAAGCACCACGAACACCGGCGCAGACTGCAGTTGTCCGGGCGTCACAGGGCCCAGCGACCTGCCCAAATAATCATAGACCGCGTCAACGGCCATGTCATCCGGTAGGGCCCAGTTCACGCGCGTCTTGCCTCGCTGTTTCCAGTCGCCTGGTTTTTCGGCCCAGGCCACAAGCACGCATTTGTCCTGGCCATCCGGTCTGGCCTTGAACGCGTAGATGTGGGCGTGTGGCTTGTCCGGCAGGCTCCATCGTCCCAGACATGTGGCGCCGTCCAGAAATCGACCGATGGCGGCCAGGGCCACATAGCTGGGTCTTGGCGTCTGGTCCAGGCGCAGAAGTCCGAATTGAACCTTGTTCCGTGTTTCGCGGTAATGCCCCAGTATGAAATGAAAGTGCTTGCTGGCCCCAGCATAGAAACTGCTCGCATAGGATTGTGCCATGAATTCGGCTTTTTGAATCTCACTTTCTCGTGACAGATCGCACCAGGGTTCAGGCGTTTCATACTGGATGCCTCGATCGCTCTCGGTGATCCAGATGGGGCGACCGGAGGCTGCGTCATGGACCGGCTTCCACAGTCTTTCATACGAATCTGGCCAGTCATACGTGTGGATGTTGTACGTGTCAAAATAGGGCCATGTTTGGTTCTCAAGGACCACTTGAGTGTGCAGTGCTGTGGGCGTGGCGGTCGATACATTCCAGCATACAATGACATTCGGGTCACCGGCTTTGAATCCCAGATACGCCGCCTTCTGGTAGGCGCACATTTCGTCTGCTGTATGGCCTCCAAAATCCGAGACGTTTCCTTCGTTCCAGGGTTCCCAGGCCTGAACCCGGCCCTTAAAACGCCTGGCCATGGCCTTGCCGAATCGGTAGGGGTGACGCAGGTCGCTGGCATACCGCCCGCGAGATTCGTTTTCCTTGACGGCCCAGGGT
Source organism: Candidatus Zophobacter franzmannii (assembly GCA_030765245.1). Classification (GTDB taxonomy): domain Bacteria; phylum Cloacimonadota; class Cloacimonadia; order Cloacimonadales; family JAFGVF01; genus Zophobacter; species Zophobacter franzmannii. The sequence continues at coordinate 1,763 of JAVCCX010000429.1, forward strand.
GGTGTGTCGTGGAAGACCTGCAGGACTTTCAGTCCATGTTTGGCATGGATCGTGGCAGCGGTGTCATAGGTTGTGTTGGCTTCAAAAATACCAGGGGCTGATTCCATCTCCCGCCATTTGATGCGATCGCGAACCCAGTTGACCCTGGCCAGTGCGGCCAGTCGGGCCAGGGCGTCCTGATTCTCCGCATCATCCTGGGCAAACCAGGCGGTGGCGGAATCGAGACACACTGGAGAATTTTGCGAGACTGTGACACGCTGCG
>JAVCCX010000337.1 GCA_030765245.1 Candidatus Zophobacter franzmannii
AGCTGATTCGCCTTTTTTGCTTTTCCGCGTACTCCGTGTTTTCCGTAGTTTCTAAGTCTTTTTGGTTCCGGCCAAAGGCCGGGCTGTGAGCTCTGTGGCTCTGTGTGAGATAATTCTTTTAGTTGTTGGCTTCTGAGCGTTCTCTGAACATGAGCACAATGGAGGAATCGCGGTGACGAAAGGCTCTCGCCATGGCCACTGGCTTTCACACTTCACTCTTGACACCTCGGCGCAGCGTCAGCCAATTAGTGATGATTAGTGGTGAAATGAAATGCCCCTTGGTCCCTTCATTCACGCGAAATCTTCTGTGTGATGCAATCTTTGCCTAAAATACGCAATGATTCATTGATGATATGGCGTGGGGATGCCTATACTGTGGGGCAGTCTCAATGTCAGCTTGGAAATCTCAGACAAAATCTCATAGTAAGGAAAAAACGCATGGCAAGAAGAATCACACCCATCGTAGCTCTGGCTTTACTCAGTGTCCTTTGCATCCTGTCCAGCGGCTGTGGGCGGACTCATGATGAAAGCTCTCTTAACGCAGCATCCTGTCCGGAGTATGCCTACCTGGCCCCCACGCCTCCCATGGGATGGAACAGCTGGAATTTTTTTGCCAAGGACATCAACGAAGTCAATATCAAGGCCACGGCCGATGCCATGGCGGCCTCGGGCATGCGCGATGCCGGGTATGAATTCCTGGTGCTTGACGATGCCTGGATGGCATCCAAACGCGACGAAAACGGCGTCCTGCAGGCAGACCCCAACAAGTTCCCCAAGGGCATGAAGGACATTGGCGACTATATCCACAGCAAGGGTCTGAAGTTCGGCATCTACGAAGACCGCGCGTATAGGACCTGCCAGTCCCTGCCGGGCAGCTTTGAACATGAGCAGATCGACATGGCGACGTTTGCCGCCTGGGGTGTGGATTACATCAAGCTGGACAGTTGTTCTGCCGAACACAATGGCAGGCTCAGTTCCGAGGACTATGCGATCTACAGAGAATGCATCGAGGCCACGGGCCGTGACATGGTCTTGAGTATCTCAGACTTTGGCAATGCGGCCTGGGTCTGGGGCGGGAAGGAAAGTTCTCAGTTATGGCGCACCGGGTGGGACATCCGATCCAACATGCATTCCGTCTACAATTGCGCAGAATGCTCCGGCGGCAGCAACAGGTCCCACCCCGCCTTTAACGGACTCTGGCAGTTTGCCGGACCCGGGTACTGGAATGACCCCGATATGCTGCAGGTGGGTAATTTCAGAATAGAGGATGAAACCGTCAGAAAATCGGCCAACCAGGCGCACTTCGGTCTCTGGTGCATTCTAGCCGCTCCCCTGATGGCCGGGAATGAGGTGCCCCGAATGACAGACACGGTCAGGGACATCATGTGCGCGCCTGAGGTGATCGCCGTGAATCAGGACCCACGCGGCGTACAGGGATACAAGGTGTTCGTGGATGGCAAGCTTGAGATCTACAACAAGCCACTGGCCGATGGGACCACTGCGGTTCTGCTCTTGAACAAGGGCAGAGAAACAGCTGACATCACCGTGACATGGGAGATGATCGGTCTTTCCGGTAAACAACCCGTACGCGATCTCTGGGGACGCAAAGACCTTGGCAAGTCTACGAATGCCTTTACTGCCAAGGCACTGGATCAGCATGGCAATATTATGCTCAAGATCGGGAAAAAGGGCAAACCCCTGCCCACGCCCGCGCCCATGC
>JAVCCX010000242.1 GCA_030765245.1 Candidatus Zophobacter franzmannii
ATCAAATCAATGGTAGTGGAGTTAGCCCAAAGACCGACCTGCCCCCTGATGGGTTATTGTTCGGTTCCTCCTCATTCCGGTGTGATGCCGAGGAACTCCTTCTTCTTCTTCCAGTAGTACGCAAAGGCTTCATACGACACATCGTGGGGAACCGCATGGTCGAGGTGGGGAAGATACCCCCCTTCTTCGGCCAAGGGTAGCTTTGCCTTCAGTTCATCGTCAATTGCCTCAGGCCCGCGCGCGAGTGCTCGCTTGTCGATTCCACCAGCCATCAGAAGATCACGGCCGTATTGACGCCTAAGCTTCACCACATCCATGCCGGCCGTGACCTCCATGGGGTAGACACCATTGATCCCGGCCTCGATCCAAAGCGGAATCAACTCCGATACATCACCGTCACTATCGACGAATACCACATCAATGCCACTGCTTCGCAGCAGATCGGTGATCCGTTTGTAGCGCGGCGTCATGAACTCGCGAAACATGTTTGGTGATACGAGTGGGCCCGTCTTGTAACACATGTCCTCCCAGAAGAAGACGCTTGTCAGCGGGGCGGTGGCCAGCACTTTGGGCAGAATGCCAAGAATGAACTGCGTATAGCACTCCATCATATCATGGAGGATAGTCGGTTCGTCATAGAACCAGTAGAGGGTTCGCTCCGGGCCCAGCAATTCGCGCACAAAACCGAAGAGACTCGGGCATCGGGCTCCCTGGAATACCAGTATGGGTTGCTCTTCACGCCAGCGCTCACATCTGTACAACCAGTCAGAAGGGATTCGCAGGGGATCGCTTGCGTCGAACCTCTTCTTCAGCCTCTCCCAATCCGCCCGAGTCTTGACCGGATATTCCAGGTGTTCCGGCATGGTGGTCGCATCCCGCGATTTCGGTGCCCTTTCAACAATTCCACGATCGGTTCGGTAGGTGACCAAGGTGCCGTCATCGTCAATGACATCCTCCTCGAACCGCGGCAACATCCATAGATCCACGCCATCCACAGCACATTGCACGAGGTCATCAGATTCCGCGAACTCCGGCGCACAGTTTCCTTTCCCAAGCGCTTCCCTCTGCCATCGGTGCAGGGTGGATGGCC
>JAVCCX010000277.1 GCA_030765245.1 Candidatus Zophobacter franzmannii
TTGGGTCGAATGACCCATGGTGTAAATCCACAACAAAACACAACCCTGAATGGGTTGAACAAGAATTGAAACAATATTCAACCCATATAGGGTTGTAAATTTGGGGGTCGATACCACGGGTTAAACACCCGTGGCTAGTACGCTGACGAGGATTTATTGTCAGAAGGGTGTAAGTCCCTTTCATGCTGGCGGCAAGGCATGTAGTAGAGGGTAACTGCGTCACTGAGAAGTGGGGTGGGGAGTAACCTAATGCGAGTGACCAGTCCGTAGGATAACGAACTCGTTTCGGCTTCATGAGATTAGCGAGCCTGCGTTCGAATGGCGAAGCTTAAACACAAGTACTTAGTAGTGAGTGAACGGTACAAAGGAACCTGATAGGCTATAGACCGTGTCAAAGCCGTATCAGGAACTCATGGGGTGGTTGGAGATGGAATGGTTGTAACGGCAATAAAGAGTAAGTCAGGAGAACCGTCTTGGGTAATGAGACCCAAGCGGTAGTCAGAGCACTCATAGTAGCAATGACAATCAGGACAACATAACCTGAATGTAGCAAAGGGGTGCAGGAAAATGGATTTGTAAAGGAGAGAATGTATGGAAGTGAAACTTGTTCCAGTGGCAAGAAGGCCTAAACCGGCAAGAGAAATCCCTGACCGATGGTCATGGATTGAACCATCAGTCTGGACAGACCAAATGTTATTAGCCCTCGAAAGAGGTGTAAAAAATGGTAAATGGCATAGCCTAATCGACAAAGTATATCGACCGACTACCCTTGCTTTAGCTTTTGACGCAGTAAAGCGTAACAAAGGAGCGGCAGGAGTAGATAAGGTGTCCATAGAAAAGTTTAGAAGGCATCGTGATTCCAACCTAATGAAGCTCTCAGAACTCTTAGAGACAAATCGGTATCAACCGCAATGTGTTCGAAGAGTCTGGATAACCAAACCAGGTAAGACAGAGCAACGACCATTGGGAATACCCACTGTTCGTGACCGAGTAGTGCAGTCAGCACTTCGAATGGTAGTCGAACCAATCTTTGAAAATGAGTTTTCGGAACACAGCTATGGGTTTCGACCTAAAAGAGGCTGTAAAGACGCACTTCGAGGAGTGTGGAACCTCTTACAGGAAGGATACCGCTATGTTCTTGATGCTGATTTAAAAGGATACTTTGATACCATCGACCATGAGATATTAATGCAACTTGTTCGCTCTAAAATAGCAGACAATCGCATCCTTGAACTGATACAAAGTTACTTAAATCAGAAGGTAATGGAAACAAGTAGGAGTTGGACTCCAGAGTCAGGAACTCCGCAGGGAGCTGTAATAAGTCCACTTCTTGCTAACATCTATCTTAACCCGCTTGACCACAAAATGGCAAATGATGGGTATAAGATGATTCGCTATGCCGATGATTTTGTAATTCTTTGTAAAAGCAGAAAAGAAGCGGAAACTGCTCTTTCAATAGTGAAACTTTGGTGCGAGGAAATGAAACTGACTCTTCATCCCGACAAAACAAAAGTTGTTAGTTGTGATGAAGAAGGTTTCGAGTTCTTAGGCTACCGTTTTCACAAGAATAACAAGTATGTATGCAAGAAAAATATCCAACGCCTTAGATCTAAAGTTAGCAAGTACACCCGACGCAACAATGCACACAGTATGGCTACAATAATATCATTTATCAACCCAATTATTAGAGGTTGGTTTGAATATTATAAGCATTCCCATATATCAGATTCCATTGGTGTTGACGGTTGGATACGGATGCGACTTAGAAGTATCAAGCGAAAGCGAAATGGCGGACGAGGACGCGGGAGAGGAATGGACAATCACAAATATCCCAATACCTATTTTCATGAGCTGGGGTTATTTTCATTAGCACTCAATAGAGAGAAAGCTGTAGCCAGAGTTCGTAGCTAATAATCCTCTACGGAGGAAACTGTTTTCTGGAGAGCCGTATGCGGGAGAACCGCACGTACGGTTCGGAGGGAGGGGAGAATTGTGTTAATGGAAGTTGAAA
>JAVCCX010000199.1 GCA_030765245.1 Candidatus Zophobacter franzmannii
TGGTCTTAGAGAACAATATCTGCTACGACACAAATGGTGAGATTTTCCATCAGCATTATGGTTGTGAAAACATTGTTCGTAATAATATTTTTGTAAATGCAGACGATGCCATGGTAGCTTATTCACGAGAAGAACCTCATGTTGGCATTACCTTCATGCGAAATATTATTGTCAGCAATGGGGCTCCAATGTTTAAGCAAAGCAACTATACGGAAAATGGTCGTCGAATCATCAGTGACTTAAATCTTTTCTGGGATCAAAAACATGCCAAACCAATTTTCACCAATACAGACAAAAAAGTTAACATTAACAGTTGGCGCAAATTGGGACATGACCCCAATTCAATCATTGCGGATCCAAAATTTGCGAATCTCGCAAAACGCGACTTATCATTAAACCCGGATTCTCCAGCATTCAAACTGGGTTTCAAGGAAATTGATATGTCAGATATTGGCACTAGAACAAAATACGAATGACAAATTACTAATTAGAAATGCTGGAATTCGTTGGTTGAAGGTCGTTGATCGTTTGTCGATGATCGTTGGGCGGGGCGGTCACCTCGGGGCTTGCCCCGTGGAACCATGATAATCTTAAAATTATTGAAGGGCTGAAAGCCCGTAACATCATAGCCTAGGGTAACGCCCTAGGAAATATAACAAAAACAAGGTTTTTACCTGCCCACTGCGGTGTCAGGCGTCTTGTCGAGCCGTAGACAGGAACTGCGAAGGCTGAAGCCCATTGGGCGACTGTGTCCTGCATAGCCGAAGGCGAAGCATGGAAGACGGGAATGTCTTAACGAACAACGATTAACAAATAACGATTGATTTTGGCTATTGGATATTGAAAAAAGGGGGGATAAAAAAGAAAAAAAGAAAATGAGTTATTTTTCCTAATTAACTATTGACTTCTTTATGTTTTAATGCATAATGTGCTTGTTGAAAATGTATAAAAATAAATTATGACAAAATTATGTTAAGCAAAACAAAAAAAGATCGTAAGAACGCGCAACTTAAACAATTTATACTTCGCAATGGAAGAGTTACCCGTGCGGAAGCGGTGGAACATGCTGATTTGGATATTCGGACGGCTGCTTCCTATTTGGAAAAA
>JAVCCX010000092.1 GCA_030765245.1 Candidatus Zophobacter franzmannii
CCGGGGAAATATGGAGATGCCCTGTTATTTGACGGCATAGCCAATTTTGTAGAGATACCCCTCACCGACTCTATTACCTTTACCACCGGCAGTTCCTTCAGCGTTCAGGCCTGGGTTAAAACTGACGATTCGCCGGCTCAAAATGACGGAATAGTTGGAAATTATCGCCAGAGCACTGAGGCTCTATGGATGATCTCTGTAAGCGGGGATGATGCAGCTCTGCGCGGTAAGATGGGCTTTAATCTGCGGGATAAGGGTAAAGTCCACAGCGCTGGAATTACATCTCCGGATTTTCTCAACGATGATAATTGGCATCATCTAGCCGGCGTTCGGGATCAAGGAGCTAAAAAGGTCAGGTACTATATAGACGGAGAGTTGATAGACGAAGTAGATGATGCAACAGAAGAGATCAACAGCGGCCAATCCATCTGGGTGGGCGAGCATTTACAGCGTTATTTCAAAGGTGCCATAGATGATGTAAAAATTTGGAATAAGCCAATATCAGCCGCCGAAGTAGACCAGTCAATGAGAGGTTTGGCATTTGTAAGTTACTCGGGCAAACTTGCTACATGCTGGGGATCAATAAAGTAATATTAATAAAAAAGTTATGTAGGGTGGGCACTGCCCACCTTACAATTAGCTTATAGAAATATTGTTAATAAGCCATTCTTCCTTCAAGCAAATTCCTCGTCTTATACAGGCTTTGCGGATTTTTGCCATTTCGCATAACTCCATATATATGCTGGCTTACCACCTGATGTGGTATTTCCATGATCTGGCCTATTTCCTCCTGAGTTTTTCCTCCGAAGAAATATAGCATAACAGCCTGCTGCTGCTTGCAGGTAAGCTCACTGCTAATAATATCAATTAATTCATCCAGAAGCTTCTCCTGCCTATACTCCTTTATCCAGCGAGATTCACGTTCCTCATCAGTCTCATACCAGAGCGCACATCTGTTATCAAACTCCACCAACTTATTGAAATCAACAGGTATTTCCCAAAAATATGGGTTGAAATTAGCCATTTATCTACTCCTGCGGCTAATCTTACATTACCGCGCAAAAAATCAAGAAACTTTACAGAAAATAATGGCAGAATGTATC
>JAVCCX010000238.1 GCA_030765245.1 Candidatus Zophobacter franzmannii
CACCTGCTCTAGTATAGTAATAATGCCTTTCTATGCTACGACACTTTCTCGACGAGTTTGACGCTTTTAGTTTGTTTTTTTGCGGAGCAAGTTAACAACACCAGACCTGCACCGCTGTGAAGCGTGGGGCGGGAATGGCGTTTCTAAAGCGCAAACCTTTATCTATATACATAGTCTTTTGTTTATGACTTCCAATAATTGCAGTTTGTTCAAAATATTGCCATTCTTTTTTTTCAGAATCAGTCATCTCAACCCTTTTGCTCCATCTGTGCTCTGCATTAATACCTAATTGACTCTTAGTCGACCCTTAATCGACACTTAATTGACCCTTAATGAAAGCACTAAGTTATACACAATTTGTGTATAACTTTCTAGTAACCGTATCTTAAGTATTGTAAAAGAGCACTAATAGGGCGTAAATACAATTCAATAGCATCGACATAGTCAATGCACTCCAAAGCTAAGACGCAATCAAGCTTGTTACCCGAAGCTTTAGCGAAGGCTGGATGATTGCGGTACACAAACATTTGGTTTGAAGAATCCGCGGAGGCAGAATAATTATGCCCTATTTAGTAAAAGGACACCCACGAGGGTGCCCACAAAAAATTGATCTCAAACATCTCTAAGGTATAGTTAAAAAGCCATCAAACCATAAGTTAAAAGAATTGCTGTTGAATTTGTAGTTAAAGTAACTCCACTTTCTACGAGTGTGGGATTGTTTACGAATAAATTTAAGCTAACTCTATGATGTTTCACGACTTCACAGCCAACACCAAAGAATGATCCTACACCAATCGAGGGATCGCCTGCTTCCTCCTCAAGTGGTGTATCCCAAGCAGATAAGCCTACTCCAACGCTAAAAAATAGAGAAGGTCTAAAGGTGGGATCGGTAGGTGATTGGGAAATAAAGTAGGAAATACCTACACCACTTACTCCATCAGCAATTGTTACATCTTCATTTAAACCATTACGCATGGTAAACCAGGCAACTTGATTTGTATAATAAATCTCTAGATTGTTGGTTGGGGCATATCCCATCTTGAAATCGGTCGCAAAAGCCCCAACCGACTCAGTAGGAGAGTCAAAACTCTGTCCTGCATATTCAACAGTTTGGCTATAAGCAACACTCGCTCCGCCAACGCCAAATCCAAGCAAAAATCCCTTTTTCTTACCGTCAAAGGAAAATAATGCGGTTACGGCAACAAGGAGTAAAAATATGGTTAGTATGATTTGTTTCATTGAACACTTCCTTTTAAATATTTACATAAACGATTCTAAATACTTCTAAATAATGTTTATAAGTCATGAATTAAAACTGAATGGATAAAAAAGCTCCTTCTCGTTACTGAAGGAAAACAGTAGTGCTGATCTAATCAAAAATACAACTCAATCAATTGATTTACCTTTCATAATACCTCCTACATTGGCTACTGTATACCCTAATTAATAATTCTATCGACTATAGAATCAACTCCAATGAATAAGACATTGGTATAATCGTGTTATGCAAATTACTGTCAAGTAAATAATTCCGACTAACTAATTCGTAGAGGTGATGATAACTTACAGGTAATAGATAAAGTATCAGTTATTAAAGAAAAGATTAGAAAAAGCCCACTACCAGATTGGTAGTGGGCTTAATATATTAACTTAACTCTAGTGAGTTAGTATTTACGCATTGGATCCATGAAACCGAAGAGGTTGAAAGGAAGCTCTGCAAGTGCATAAGAGAAACCAAGGCCGATATTTAAACCACCAAGGCTCATCTCTACATCATCGATTACAACTTCAGTAGTATAACCACCCCATACCGATTCTGCGAGTAAAGGATCTAGTGTATATTTGTAACCAATCTGAAGTTCGATTAAGATATCTGCTGTAAGCATATACTCAGCTCC
>JAVCCX010000139.1 GCA_030765245.1 Candidatus Zophobacter franzmannii
TAATGGCTGCCATAAAGCCATCGAAGTCTGATACCTTTGTTGAGGTAAGCTCCTCAAGTTTTTCTACCCATGGAACAAAAACTTCCGGTTTTTCAACAGCCATTGCTTTATCGGGTCTCCAAGTTGGCAGCATCTGTACTTCAAAGCCAGATTCTTTAACAGCAATATGATGCTCAAGACTATCTAATGGGTCATCAGTTGTACATGTCAGAACAACATTAGAATCTTTCATAAGATTTCTAGAGGTAAAGTTCTCTTTGCTTATAATTGTTTTGGTTCTATCCCAAATTTCTTTTGCAGTATCAGGAGAAAGAAGAAGATCATCAATATCAAAATATCTAGCAAGTTCTAAGTGACACCAGTGGTACATTGGGTTACGAATCAATTTCGGCATTGTTTCTGCAAACTTTTCAAATTTCTCATAATCAGAAGCATCTCCTGTACAAAATCTCTCTTCGATGCCATTTGAACGCATTGTACGCCATTTGTAGTGATCACCATTCAACCATATTTCTGTAAGGTTCGTCCAAGTTTTATTTTCTGCCACTTCCTGAGGAGGCAAATGACAGTGATAATCAATTATCGGCATATCCTTAGCATAATTATGATAGAGCTCTTGAGACTGTTTTGTTTGAAGTATAAAATCATCATTAATAAATTTACTACTCATTATATATATTCCTTTTTTGTTTTCTTCGAAAAAGTGTATAGTTCATAGTATACAGTACACAGTTACACTGCCGTGGGCAGGTATAAGCTTAGCTTATGTTATAAAATATTATATTATAGGCGTGCAGCCCTACCCAATCATTGCTCCACGGGGACAAGCCCCGAGGTGACCAAAATCAAAGTGTATAGTACACTGTTTTCTTGTTGCGTCGCTTATTTTACAAATCTAGGGTTTAACCCTAGGCTATGTTATTTCAGGCTGTCAGCCCTAACTAATCACTTGCAAGCTGGAAGCGTGCGTTACTTTGTCCGAGAGGTCGCGACTCGACTACAGATGACTCAATGACCAAATGACTCTGGACTAAGGAATTCGTATTACGTTATACGTGTTACGTGCTCTTCAACCGTTTTGCCATCGTTCCGCCATTGTTCCGCCATTGTTTCAATAGTGGAGATTTAACAATTAATTTAAAGTAATTGCAATCCTTTTTTTTAATATTTTGTCTCGTATTCGCCTTTTCCAATTTTCTGAAGTTTGTGAAAACCAGCATTTTTAGCTTTATCATCAAAAGAAGATTTTGACCCACCTATAGATGGAGCTGAAATTATTTTAACAATTGGACTTTTGCACCTTGGGCATTTTGTTAAAGATGGTGCAGACAATTGCTGTAACTCTTCAAATGAATCCTTACAATAAGCACAGCTATTTTCTTTATCTTTAGCTTTATATTCGTAGATTGGCATTCTTTGTTCCTTATTTATTTCTGTGAAATAGTATATAGTTTATAGTGTATAGTGTACAGTACAAAAAAGTAACTGTTCCTTATTCCTTGTTTTTCTGGTTGAATGCCCTTTTCGGCGGTCAACGCCCGCCGCTACAAATGCCAATTTGCAAAATAACCCTAAAACTGAATATTGCTGCTGTAGCGACGGGCGTTGACCGTCGAAAATATATATTTTCCTGTTTATCACCCAGCTACTAAGTATAAAAACATTTAAGGTTCTTCATAAATTATTGTGGGTAAATACCTTTTTTATATTCGACTGCGTTGCAGTCGTCA
>JAVCCX010000012.1 GCA_030765245.1 Candidatus Zophobacter franzmannii
ACTACGTCGCCTAGATGCTACGTCTATGGGAGGCTGGGGACGGCGAGAACGCCCCCTGTCGAGCGCTGCGCGTTTGTCTGCCTGGGGGCTCTTTTCGCCTATCTGGAAGCTCCCACCGGTGGTCCTTCGTCTCCAGGAACGGAGGAAGGCGAAAGGGCAAGCGTAACGCATTCGGAGCGTAACTCATGAGTAGACCAGCGAGCCCACGACTGTCCGACCCTCGGTGCGCTGACTCATCCCAAGGACTTAACCAAACCGCCCGGTGTGTTCTTGCGAATCCCTTGCAGTCTTCCGCAAGCGCCAGAAGCTTCCATTGGTCCAGCGAGTTGCCAGCCTCGTACAGCTGCATAGAGAGGTCAAGATGAAAAAGCGACACTGCACGGTCCTCTTTGCCATTTTCATCGCCCTGTTGCTGATGGTCCCTGGAGTCGGAGACGCTATCGGGCCAATCGCCAACGAGGCGCGGGGCGACTTGGATCCTGGGGAAGCTCTGGAGCAGGCGTGGAGGCGAGCTCTCGAAGCGGGGTCTTACCGCTTCCTCTCTACCACAGACCAGACCATGATCCCACGTGCTGTTCCTGAGATGATCGGCCAGGGCGATGTGCATCTGACGCTTGAGAACGATGGCGTAGTGCTCTTGCCCGATCAGGCCTACATCGAACTGCATGTGGCGGGCATGGGCCGGGAAAAGTCTGCGACGCTCCTGCGCGACGGCGGGCGGTCATTCATGCTGCAGAATGGCGAGCTCAAGCCGGTAGACGATACCTTGAGTCTGTCGTCGGCCACCACCGATGCACTCGGGTACCTGGCTGCGGCGGAGCAGGTGACGCGGTTGGGGCCACCTGAAGGGCATAGCGAGCTCACGCGCTATGGGTTTCAGTTGAGTGGCGAGCGCTTTGAAGCGTATGTGCGGCGGATGTCGGAGGAAATGCTGGCATCCGATCCCGGGGCGCCTCATGGGCTTACCTTGCGGCCCTCGTCTGGCCTACAGCAGATCCGGGGCCAGGGCGAGCTGTGGGTCAACAAGGCTGGACTCCCGGTGCGGCAGGTGCTCGATATCGAGCTGCCCGAGGCCAACGACTTTTACAGCGCACGGCTGCACCTTGTGGTGGACCTCTCTGCCTATGGTGACGTGGACACGCTACCCAGGGCTGTGCAGGGGGCAGAGGGCAGCTGGCGTCTGGAGGGGACTTTGGCGCCCCAGATTGGCGGGAGCCAGCCGGACTCGCTCGGCGTTGCCGGGAGCGCGATAGTCTCCATGGTCCCTGATGAGGTGAACCTGGTCGGGGCAACCGCACCGGAGGACTGGCGCTCTCGCCTAGCAGGGATACTCCCGCTGCGTATCCCCCCCTCGAGCTCGGTCCTCTTTGTTTTCGCCGTCCTGGCGATCCTTGTAATTCGCTTCTATCGCCTTAACCCTCGGCGCTGTTATGCTCTATTAGTCCTATTTCTTGTTCCTATCCTGGTGCTCACGCCTCTGCTTCAGGGCGGCCAGATCGTGAACTTTGTGGAGCGCCAGGCTCGGGCAGCGGAGGCACGCCAGGCCGCCAC
>JAVCCX010000356.1 GCA_030765245.1 Candidatus Zophobacter franzmannii
CGATGAATCCCCTTCCAGAATCCTTCCACAATCACCTTGGCCCGCATCTCCAGAGACTTGAGGCGCATCAGGGAGGCAGGATCTATCAGATCCGAAGACACCTTGGTGTAGGGGACATGGGAGGCGCGAGCACACATGATTATTGGCCTTCCCGCACAGAGTCGAGCAAACGACCAATCAACTGCTCAACAGTGGCCCCTTCGGCCTCCGCACGATAGTTGATCAGGATACGGTGACGCAGCACAGGATAAGCCATGGCGCGGATGTCATCATAGTTAACGTGAGAACGCCCCAAGAGCAGCGCGCGAGCCTTGGCCCCAAGCACCATGTACTGCGACGCGCGCAAGCCAGCGCCCCAGGTCACCCAGTCATTGACAAAGCCCAGTGTATTGTCCGGCCCCGGCCTGGACGCCGCAGCAATTCGGACCGCATAGCGGACCACATCCTGAGCAATGGGCACCTTGCGCACCACATCACGAAACGCCAAGAGGTCTTCGCCGGAAAAAACAGGCTGGATCGCTTCAGGGGCACGTGCGGTGGTTTGCGAGACCACAGCCACCTCATGCTCTTCAGACAGATAGTCTACAAATACATTAAACATAAATCGGTCGAGCTGGGCCTCTGACAGGGGATACGTCCCTTCCATTTCAATGGGATTCCGTGTGGCAAACACATAGAAGGGTTCCTTGAGGGGATGTGTCACGCCCACAGCAGTCACCTGGTGCTCCTGCATGGCCTCCAAAAGGGCGGCCTGGGTCTTGGGTGGGGTTCGGTTTATTTCATCGGCCAGGATCATGTTGGCAAAAATGGGTCCCTTGACAAACACCATCTTACGGCGGCCGTCCACCTCTTCCAGGATCTCGGTACCTGTGATATCCGCAGGCATCAGGTCCGGCGTAAACTGGATGCGGCAAAAACTCAGATCAAACAACTGCGACAGCGAATGCACCAACAACGTCTTGACCAGACCGGGTGCGCCGGTGAGAAGACAATGTCCCCCTGCCAGCACGGCAATGAACAGATGCTCAATCACATCATCCTGCCCCACAATCACCTTGGCCAGTTCGACGCCCATGCGATCACGAGCCCCCTTGATCTTCTCAACCGCCTCACGTTCCATCTCATATGCCTCAGTCGCCAAAATACCCGTCCTTTCGCCAATAACCAACAACTAACAACCAGTAACTGCTTTTAGTGCGTCATCGCATAAAAAACAATATTGATACCCATGGGGTACGCCTTGGTTTCCGAGAACTCATGGAAATACCATTCGTCTACCCCCTCCTCTTCCCAGCCGTCGCCCAGGTCCGTATTATGACAGATAATAGCCATCATGCGACCCTCATCATCGAACAAAGCCCTGTAATGAACATCCTTAGCATCGGGCCTTTCCCAGGTAATGCCCTGGCTGCGCCCCCGCATGGCCGCACCGATATTGGGGACCTGGGGCTTGTTCTTCAAATCGAACACCGCATGAAAAATCGGGTGACTCACAGGCAGTTCCACAGGCTCACGCCCTGGGAATACACGTTTCATTTCATAATAAAAGTTATACCATTCGGCCTCACCCCAGAAATCGTCCACCATGAGAAAACCGCCATTGAGCAGGTAGGTGCGCAGGGCCTCCACCTCAGCTTCACTGAACGTGAGATTGCCAGGTTCCACGATGTAGATAAAGGGATAGTGAAAGAGCTCCGGGTCCGTGAGGCGCAGAATCTTGCCATCAGGATTCACCTCCATGGCCGTTAACTGATGCAGGCGATACGAAAAATTGAGGTCACTATCCGGATAGTCTGTATAGGCACCACCTCGCCGCCCCCGGCCGCCACGACTGCGGCCACCGCGATAACCACCGCCAGAATCATATTCAATGCGCACAAAGGTAAACACGTCATGCTCGAAC
>JAVCCX010000302.1 GCA_030765245.1 Candidatus Zophobacter franzmannii
ATAGGCACATGCTTGTAGGCAGCCGCATGATAGACGGCAAACGGTGTTTCTTGTTGCAATATCCGTCCGACTTGCTCAGCATTGCGCACATCGGCAACGACCACTCGAACGTCTCGATCAGGGAACCGCTGCCGCAAGTCCGACTCCAGATAGAAGAGCCCCGTCTCATTAAAGTCGAGGGCTACCAGTCGCTGCGCACCGAATCTCAGTAACTGGCGACAAAGTTCAGATCCAATCGAGCCCGCCGCGCCCGTGACCAATGCCGTTCGGCCAGAGATGTAGTTTGTGATGCCTTTCGTATCCACGTGCACGGGATCGCGCCGCAGAACGTCCTCAGGTCTCACATCTCGCAGAGCTGATGTGGTCACAATGCCCGTATATAGCTCAGATAGCTGCGGAATGATTTTGACATCCTGAATCCCGGCAGCACGTGCAACTTCAATCGTCTCGCGAATCGTTCCAGGGCTAGCTGAAGGCATAGCAATCAACACCGTGACAATATGTAGTCTTCGCACGGCGCCCTCCATCTGGCTTGCTCCGCCAAGAATCCGCACACCACGAATTCGCGTCCCTGCTTTCGCTGGATCGTCATCTAACAACCCCATCACGAAATAACTGGCATCAGCTTCCAAAGCACGTAACAACTCAGCGCCTGCATCTCCTGCGCCCACCACCAGGGTTCGCACACCCTCTTTGCGTGGACCAGAGAGAGTGTGCACGAATATACGTCGTGAAAGCCGAACGCCGGAGATCGCAAGCAAGCAAAGTGCAAGATCGATACCTAGAATCGAACGAGGAACGCTGCTCCACAGAGGGAATCCTCCCCACTGCGGGAAGCCGTGAAGCAGATGGACGGCAGTCGCCAGCATGGATGTCCCAACAATGCAGGCTGCACTCACAGCCACAAGATCACCAAGCCCAACATGCCGCCAGCTCACGCGATAGGCACGAAATGCGAACATGATAGAAATCTTGATCGCAATGGCCAGTAGGATTGTTCGCCACAAAACAGGCACCATCTGCGCAGGCACATCGCCTTCAAAGCGAAGCCAGAAAGCCAAGGCCATGGCACCCGCAAACAAAGTACTATCGATGACAATGCGAATCAGCCAACTTTGCCGCTGAGAAATGCCTAAGTCGTAGATTGCTCTCCTCATCTTCATCCTTTCACAGGCCGATGTCCGCACTTCACTTCATAGGTTCAATCTCAAGTCTACGCCTATTTAGCATCCATTGCTAGATACACTCCCATCACTTCCGCAACAGACAGAGTCTAATACATTCCGTTTCAAAACCGAACATGCCCCGACAAG
>JAVCCX010000287.1 GCA_030765245.1 Candidatus Zophobacter franzmannii
AATAAATTTTCAGAGTTAAATTTCAATCCAAATAAATAATGCAAAAACTAACTTTTGAAGAAAAAATATACACCTACCACATCGATTTTGTAGGTCATGTAAACAACATCATTTATATTCAATGGATGGAAAACGGGCGTATGCGGTTATTAGAAGCCATGGGAATTCCACCGACCGATTTAGCGGCTGAAGAAGGTATTGTTCCCATTCTTTCCGAAACCAACATTCAATATAAAAAACCATTTTTCTTAAGTAGTTCAGCTAAAATTGAATTGTGGATTTCTAAATTGAATAACGCTTCGGCAATTATGGAATTCCGGTTTTTAAACGAACTCGACGAACTGTGTGCCAGCGGACAACAAAAAGGATTGTTTATTAATCGTAAAACAATGCGCCCTGCAAGGTTAAACGTAAAACACCGCGAAGCTTTTGAAAAATTCCTTATAATAGATTAGGATTCTTTTATTAAAAGAACGTAAATTGTATTTATAAAACTTAAACTGTAAATACTTTTTATTATGGAAGAAAAAGAAAAATTTAGTCTTAAATTTTTGAGATACGGCTCGTCGGCGTTGGCAATTTTTGCATTTATTGTAGGTGTACTAACCTTAATTAAAGGGGTCGATATTTTTGTTGAAAACCACGAAAAAGCGGTAATCTGGTTTGGACTTGCAGTTGTGGCTGTTTTAATTCCGTATATCAAAGAAATTACCATAAAAGATTTAAAAGTAGTAATTCAAGATTTGAAAGAAGCAAAACAATCGCTCGATGCTACAAATCTAACATCGAGGCAGTTGCAATCGCGGCTAACAGCTACCCGAAGTGAACTGATAAATGGATATCAAATTTATCTTCAAAAATTACCACCCGAAAAAAGAGACCAGAAAGTAATTGAAATGTCGCGATTATACATTGAAGAAATGGGACTTGACATTGAAAAAGTTAAAAATTGGTTTAAGGAACTTGGATATCAGGTGGGTGAATTAGATGATGAAATTACTCAGGTTTA
>JAVCCX010000082.1 GCA_030765245.1 Candidatus Zophobacter franzmannii
CGTCACGCTTTGGCCCCATGTTCGCAGCATTCCATTCTGTGTAGTCAGAATCGTACATGGGAAAGCCGTCGTGATGTTCTGCCACGGGAATCACATACTTGGCCCCAGCCTCCTTGAAGAGCTTGGCCCATTCAGTGGCATCAAACTTCTCTGCCTTGAACAGCGGGATAAAGTCCTTGTACCCAAATTCCGAGGGATCGCCATAGGTCTCGAGGTGGTGCTGATAGATCCCACGTCTGCTCTTGTTGGCATTGTACATCTCCCGAGGATACCATTCATTGCCAAATGCGGGCACAGAATAGGCACCCCAGTGGACAAAGATGCCAAACTTTGCATCCTGATACCACGCTGGAATCTCGTACTGAGCCAGAGACTCCCACGAGGGTGAAAATGGGCCACCATTGGCCGTTTTTTCCACATGAGCCAGTTTTTTCTCTACGGAATGAGAATTGCAGCCTGCGATTGCTAAAAGAAGGGCCAGGACAATTGCCATGCGTGTGTTCATTTAGTTCACCATTTCACTTAAGATTATTGTGTTAATATGGTTCACCCCCAATGGTTTGGGGAAATCAACAAGAATAGCATACCTTAGTCCAAAATGCGCGACCATGGACAGAATCGACTAAAGCATGACAATTCTTGACTTATCTGATCAATTGATCGCCGCGCCGGCAAATTGAAATTGAATCATGACTCTTCATAAATCAACTGAGTTTTCGCCCTGCGCTATCAGGTCGACATGACAACGGCACCTCGTCTACTTGTCAAGCGTACATGGGCCGTGGTGACATCTGACCGAACCTATTGAATTATAGACATTTGTGTGCACAAGTCCACGATTACCATTTCCAGCCATTTTCTACCATAATGCTCCCTTTGCAGCTGGTTTTCACATGTTTAGGAGGAGCCAAAATTAGTCTCATGGACGAAAAATGCGATACTATCACCTTTGCTGTCGCATTAATGATCAAGGCGGCCATCATGACCCAAAAGGGCTTACGAACGACGGTGAATGTAATGAATAAACTATACTCACAGGCCAGATGCTAAAGGATGAGCAATTATTGCAGCAATCTCTCAATGAGGCCGGGCGAGTCGCCATGATGCCAATGATAAAACAGTTTGACACTGACGGTGAGCCTATTCGTGTCAATGACGTCAAACACACTGTCAAGGACTACGGCCCCGAGAACTATGAAA
>JAVCCX010000421.1 GCA_030765245.1 Candidatus Zophobacter franzmannii
CAAAAATAGGTATATCAGCCTTATCAGCAGGGACAAAACATCCAATCTGAGCCATAATCGCTACAAGCCCTATCTGTCGTAAGTAGGTTGATTTACCTGCCATATTAGGACCTGTAAGTATCGCAATCAGATTTTTATCACTATCAAGCTCAACATCATTAGGAATAAATTGTTCCGATTCTAAGAGCTTTTCAATCACCGGATGGCGACATGAATCAAGTGTTAACAGACCTTCATCATTGAATGTAGGTCTGGTATATCTGTTAGTGTAAGCAATAAAAGCGAAGTTCGAAAGCACATCAAGTGTTCCAACTATCTGAACAAACTTCTGCATAACTTCTATCTGTTCTTGAAGTTTTAGTCTAAGATCAGAGTATAGTTCATATTCTAAGGATTTTATCTTATCCTCTGCACTCAACACTTTCGCTTCAAACTCTTTTAACTTAGGTGAGATATAGCGTTCGGAACTCACAAGCGTCTGCTTTCTGATATAGTAATCAGGCACCTTATCCTTGTGCATTTTAGTGACTTCAAGATAGTACCCAAAGACCTTGTTATAGCCCACTTTCAAGGAGGTTATCCCCGTCTTTTTCTTCTCATCATCTTCAAGTCTCGCAATCCAGGACTTCCCATCTTTACTGATAGAACGCAGTTCATCCAGCTCTGAATGTACACCATCATTAATAATACTCCCATCTGTAATCTGAACAGGGGGATTAGTAGTAATGGTCTGTTTTATACTCTCGATTATCGGTTCATAAGCCAGGATACTATCTTTAAGCATCAAGAGCAAAGGACTTGTATAGTTTTCGAGAGTCTTCTTCAGTTCTGAAGCAGTTTCGAGATATATAGCCAAAGCATTAATCTCTCGTGGATTAATTCTTAAAGCTCCAAGTTTACTCAACAACCGGCTTAAATCTCCAATCTCTGAGAGCATCTTTCTCAATTCAACTGAATATGTTATTCTCTGGATCATATTCTGGACTGCATCAAGTCTCTGCTCTATCTCATCTTTGCTGAGTAATGGGTGCAACAGCCATTTCTGAAGCATACGCGTACCCATAGGGGTCTGTGTTTCATCGAGGACTGAGATTAAGCTTCCATATCTATCTCCATATCTCATTGAGCGAACGAGTTCCAGATTCCTTCTGGTAACTTCATCGAGTTGCATGTAATTGCTCAACGAGTAGAAATGGATTTCTGTGATATGGTTTAAATCATCCCTCTGCATATCTTTCGCATAGGCTAAGTTCACACCTGCTGCTGTAATTCCGGTTAGTCTGTTTTGTGCTCCCAAACTCTCAAATGTTGAGGTATGGAAGTGCTTTTTGACCTCCTTCTTTAATGTTTTCGGATCATATTGCCACCCATCCACGATAGTGATAGGAGGGCATTTCTCAAGTTTAAGTGATTCAACAAATAGCTTAGTTTCTTCATTAAGGACAAGTAACTCTGAAGGAAGTAATCTTTGAATCTCATTTACTACCTGGTCAGCATTTACTTCTGTGAAGAGGAAATCACCGGTTGAGATATCCAGGACAGAGAGCCCAATCTTATTCTTAGCAACTACCAGGGCACAAAGGAAGTTATTGGCATTTGTCTCAAGTAACTGTTGGTCTAGAATAGCTCCGGGAGTTATTATTCTAACAATATCCCGTTTCACTACTCCAACAGCAAGTTTTGGGTCTTCTACTTGCTCACAGATAGCTACTTTGAGTCCGGATCGCACCAACTTATCAAGATAGTTATCAAGAGCATGATAAGGGAATCCTGCAAGAGGTATTCTGTCCTCATCCTTCTTACTTCTGGATGTTAGAGTAATTCCAAGAATCTTTGCAGTTACTTTGGCATCCTCGTAGAAAGTCTCATAGAAATCACCCATTCTGAACAGAAGTAGTTTATCAGGATGTTCATCTTTGAACTTCCAGTACTGCACCATCATTGGGGTAAGTTTCTTACTATCTTTAGTCATTTACTACCTTTATAAAACTGTTTATCTCCATCGCTTCCAACATCTTCTTTGCTGTACTAGCACCTGAA
>JAVCCX010000031.1 GCA_030765245.1 Candidatus Zophobacter franzmannii
ACACGATCACCCGTAACCGGCAATAGAAAAGAATAATCAAAACCTATTTCCAATGGTCCGGGCTTGATTTCGCCATTCCAGTCAGGGCCGTTTTCTTCATCACCTAATCCCAAGTGCCATTTACCCACAACACCAGTTACATACCCGGCACCTTTGAGCATCGATGGCAAGGTCATCTTTTTAGTGCCGATCAGTAAAGGAGCATTCGAAGAGGCGATGCCTGTATTTTTTTTACGCCAGGCATATTGACCGGTTAGCAATGAATACCGTGATGGCGTGCAGGTTGCCGAAGTGGCATAGGCACACATAAATTTGATGCCTTCTTTAACTAAGCGGTCCACATTTGGTGTTTTGACATCGGTTGCTCCGTAACAACTCACATCTCCGTAGCCAAGGTCATCAGCATAAATTAAAACGATATTCGGGTGTTTGGGAATTCCGAGAGCCATTTTATGCTCCATTGCCATTGTGCTCTGGCCCAAAGCAACACTAACCAGAGATGTTTTCATAAAATCGCGACGGTTTAATTTAGAAATCATGTTACTTCTCTTCTGCTTAATTCTCAAACATGTATACCGGGATTAAAGGCTGATATTAATATGTTAACTATCTTAATAATAAACTATTTTTTCAACTGACTGCTTACATGTTCCAACCACTCCGGGTCAACTGGCCCATACGGTCGAAATTTTTACAGGTCTCAGCGTTCTTCACTGTAAAACAGTGCTCGATGGAAACCCAGGTTGTTGGCAACAGGTGAATCAATCAGGTTGCTGGAATCGGTGGCGCTCATCTGAAACAAAACCCGGTTATCAAATTCGCGTATTGTTTGTCGGTCTAACATCCGCTCGATAGTTGTCATTGTATCAGCCCAGACCATCGTATGGATTCCAACAGGAGCTCCTTCACGTAACAGCTCTGCAAAGTCTTTGTCAGGTCTGGGTGATTTTTCCTCTTCCCTGGAGAAACTGAACTCATCCTCTTTCCGCCTTAAGACGCGATATTGCTGCAGGGCATAAATCATCAGATAGATTGTCGGTTCATCGATGTGGCCGTTTTTTTGTCGATGCCGGGTCTGGGCAGCGAGATTGCTGAATACTTCGGTTATATTGTTCCAATCGATAAATTGATGGGAAATTGGCAGTGCTGAAGCGACACGTTTTAATTCTCCAGCATGAGGCGAGTCGTCAGGGCAGCCATCCAATATCATGCACTGTGCCGATCCATTACCATCTTGTGCGGCCAAAGCAATCAGGGCCGCTGTCATTAATCCCAACGCAGCCTCGTCTCGCTGACCGATGATCAGCAGATTGGAACCACTTTGGCGACGAAAGACAACTTCAGTAGGATTTTTAATAGCTACAGGTTCGCCAAGCCAGATGTGGGCCGCTGCTGCCTCAGTGGCCGGTGGCGACTTTTCAATGCACTGACCCAGCAGGCGGTTGTTGACGATGTTTGCTGGTGCATTGCCTTCAAAAACAATTAGCGGTTCGCGCCTGGCTGGACGTTTGTCAGCAAGTTCGGTGATGTGTGCCAGATACTCATCTCGAGACTGATCAGATAGCCAGGCTGTTTGAAACGGACTGTTGCCAACGACCATTCCGCCTGCATCGTTGTAGATAGCTTCGCCGGGCCTGGACAGGAGCCTGGCAGCGACATTGTCGTCATCAAAAATGAGTTGGGAGTCCATGTCTGAACATTGTAACGCGATACGAACAGCCATTTGCCCCATGGTGCTGCGCGGAAGTCCGGAAGTACCTCCCAGTGTTTGCGAACCGAGTATTACATGTATCCCGAAGGCCCGGCCCTGTCGTACCAACTGC
>JAVCCX010000121.1 GCA_030765245.1 Candidatus Zophobacter franzmannii
CTGGAGCTCTAATGTTAGGTGTTGCAAATGTTGATGAGGCTTCTCTTCTAAAGTATCAAGGAATTGATTTACCAATATTGATCCTCTCCCCTATTACAGTGGATGAAATACCTATCGTTCTTGAGAATGATTTTGTTGTTTCTGTAAGTGAAATAGATATTGCGAAAAAGCTAAACAAGCAGGCCAAACTTACTGATAATACATGTAAAGTTCATATTAATATTGATACCGGAATGAATCGAAGTGGTATAAGATGGGATGAAATAGATTTCTTTATAAACGCCCTCGATGAACTCTCCAACATAATGATTGATGGTGTCTACTCCCATTTTGCCGCAAGTGAAGATGATGTTGAGTTCACAGGATTGCAAGGTAGTAGATTTGAGAATGTACTCGCGAAACTGAAGCAAAAGCCAAAATATATTCATATTGCTAATAGTTCTGCAGTTCTTATGAAACTAACGAATTCCTGCAATTTAGTTCGATTAGGGATCTTGTCTTTTGGCATCTATACTGAAAAGAACCAGAGTAAACATATCAAGGTAAAATCTGTCCTGAAATTTAAGACTAGGATTGCTCAGATAAAGAATTCATTCGCCGGTGAAAGTATTGGCTACAACAGAACATATAAAACTAAAACTGATATGAAGTTCGCTGTTCTACCACTGGGCTACGCTGATGGATATGATTTCCTCCTTTCAAACAGAGCTCATGTTGAAATAAATGGCTCGATTTGCCCTGTTATTGGCAAAGTAAGTATGGATATGGTTACGGTTGATATAACTAATCTTCACAATGTTTGTGTTGGTGATGAAGTTACTCTCATTGGTGGAGAACAAAGTCTGACGAGTGCAGAAAATCTTGTTAAAAGCTATTCGGGTCTGAGCTATGAGTTACTCTGTCAGGTTGGAAGAAGAGCAAAGCGATACTTCAGAAGTAAGGGAAAGATTATAGCAGATGCTCCACTCTCCAGAAGAGGCTTTTATAGTCATGACTTCAGTAGCAAATCCTTGAACAGTGTTATTGAATCCGCTTTAAGAGAACGCTTGAATGGGAGCGAAGTTTCTGAGATGGTTTATCACAGTGTTTTACGCGATTTGTTCTTTAGACATGACAACAACTTCAGCTACCGAAAAGACTTTAATCATACTATTGTTTTCTCTGAGGCTACCGAGTATCCTGATCTGTACAAAATTGACACTACTCTGACCTTCCGAAAAACTTTGAAGACTAAAGAATTATTGATAGTATGCTCTCAAACGGAAGACACTCTGCAGCGATACTTCCTACGCTCTGATGTAGCTTATAGGTGGTTTCTAAATGAAGAGATAGATCTATCCAATGATAATTTCAAAGTTACTGAATTCAAAATTAATAATAACAAATTGAAGCTTAACTACCTTCTCGAAGATGGTCTTATTGAAGTTAAATGTGATTCACCAAGATTGAACTCGCTGTTGGATAAGGATGTGCGTTTCTCAATCTCAACTTCAACCTACTATCCCAAGAGTAAAAAGCAATTTACTGTTTATATTGCAGAGTTAACTAAGGGTGTAAAGATTAAG
>JAVCCX010000443.1 GCA_030765245.1 Candidatus Zophobacter franzmannii
CTCTTTACGCAGATTCTTGATGCCTTTTGAAGCACTGTATCGATGGTTGCGAGGGTCTCGAGCCGCTTCGCAGAGCTTGTCAATCACAATCTGCGGGGCCGGGTCCATGGGATTGCCCATGCCCAGGTCGATGATGTCCGCACCCTGCTGGCGTTTTTTCAGCTTGAGCGCATTGAGTTGCCCAAATAGATAGGGAGGCAACCGTTTGATTCGCGATGCCGGTTCGATCTTAAAATCTGGCATAAAAAGCCCTGTCAAGTTTCTCAAGAAACGTCAAAACATAACGTGATGTCAATGTGATGAAACAGTGTACACTTGCTGGCCACTATTTTAAATGAAAATGCCAAAGGATGACAGAATAGCTAACCTGGACCCATTGCTATCCACCGTCAGCTGGGGACCCGCTCAAAACTGTACACTGAAAACCGAACACCCGGAGTTACTCCCACTCAATGGTGGCCGGGGGCTTACTTGAGATATCGTAGACCACACGATTCACACCACGGACTTCATTGATGATGCGGCTGGAAATACGGCCCAGCACGTCGTAGGGAATATGTGAGAAATCTGCGGTCATGAAATCCGTGGTCTCCACGGCTCGCAGTGCCACCACACTCTCGTAGCTGCGCTCATCGCCCATAACACCCACTGTCGATACCGGGAGGAGGACGGCCAACGCCTGAGAAATCGACCGATATAGTCCTGCTGCCTGAATTTCATCGATCAGGATCTCATCTGCGGCCCTGAGAACTTCCAGCCTGGGCTCGGTTATTTCGCCAATAATACGCACTGCCAAACCCGGACCAGGGAAGGGGTGCCTCCATACCATTTCCTCAGGGAGCCCCAGGAATTCGCCCACTGACCGGACTTCGTCTTTGAATAGGTCTCGCAATGGTTCCACGAGTTCAAAGCCCAATTCCTCTGGCAGCCCCCCCACATTGTGGTGCAGCTTGATATTGGCAGCCGGGTTGCCTTCTTTGGAACCAGATTCAATCACATCGGGATACAGCGTGCCCTGAGCCAGAAATTTTGCGTCCTTGATCTTGCTGGACTCATTCTTGAAGGCTTCAATGAACTCCGCCCCAATAATCTTGCGTTTTTGCTGGGGATCAGTCACACCCTCCAGGGCCGTGAGGAATTGTTTGGACCAGTCCACCACACGAAGATCCATGTGGAAGTGGTCTGCAAAGGTGGCGATCACGCCCTCGCGTTCATTCTTACGTAGCAGGCCATTGTCCACAAAAATACAGGTTAATTGCTTCCCAATTGCCTTGTGCAGCAGTGCCGCCACCACGGAAGAATCCACGCCACCGCTGAGTCCACAGATCACGTGGTCTGTGCCCACCTGTTGCGTCACCTGCTTGAGCGTTTCTTCGACAAAGTTGCTCATCTGCCAGTCGCCGTCACAGGCACAGATATTGTACAGGAAGTTCTGGAGGATTACTGTGCCCTTGGGCGTGTGCGTGACTTCAGGGTGGAACTGCACGCCGTAGAAGTCCTTGCCTTTATGATGGACGGCTGCGTGGGGGCACGTCTTTGATGTGGCCAGCGTCTCAAAGTCTTCGCCCAGACCGCCTATCTGATCGCCATGGCTTGCCCACACAATCGTGGACTCAGGCATATTGGCCAGCAGGCCCGTGGCCTTGTCGATGGTGAGGTCCGTTCTTCCGTATTCCCGGTGTTCTGCCGGGATGATTTTGGCACCGAGGATCTGGCAACCAAGCTGCATGCCATAGCAAATACCGAGAATTGGCACGCCCAGATCGAAGATCTTCTCATCACAGCGAGGGGCATTCTCCCCGTACACACTGGCGGGTCCGCCAGACAGAATGATGCCCTTGAGCGGTAACTTGGCCA
>JAVCCX010000088.1 GCA_030765245.1 Candidatus Zophobacter franzmannii
GGGCACTGGGGATAGACTGTGAAATGGCACGCGTGAGCCTGGCTCGACATGGCCGGGCAATCAATTCGAGCTTCACTGATTTGTCCTGCCGCAAGGTTCCATTACCTGAATTGTGGAATCTGAAATGGCACCGACAGTGGAAACCACAATTTAAAACCAAAGCAGATTTTGTCGATCAGAACGGCAGGCAATGGTTAAAGTAACTTTTCTCTGGAGAAATGACTATGCAGCGATGTCTCGTACTTTCGTTTATCCTATGTCTCTTGTGTATCACTGTTGTGCAGGGTACCGTGTATCTGAGTTGCGAACAGGGCAATGATCTGTATCAGGTCCTGCTGGACAATAACATGCCATGTCATCGCTTCGAAACTCCCGATCAGGCGGTGAAGCAGGCCCCTCAGAGTGCCAGCGTGTTGATCCTGGCCCAGGAGTATCCTCTGACAGCCACCCGTATTGAGCCAGCCGTGCTCGATGAGGCAATGCGTAAGAACCTGCGTCTCTATATCGAGTTCCCCGAGCGAATCACAGGCATAAAACTCGGCAGCATTCAAAAGGCGCCCCTGGCACGCTGTGTGGTCACCTCGAATCTGTTTGGCGACGCACTGCCCGCCATGCGCATTCTGGCGATCCACGGGTGTCATTTCATAAGCAGTGAAAACAAGACGCCCCATCTGGCACTGGCCAAGGTCGCGGGCTTCGACAAGGCCGTCTTTGGTCTGGAGGGAACGACAGTCCATCCTCTCCTGTTCGACCATCCGGACCATACCAATATCCTCATCGCCACCACGAGACTGAGCCAGTGTGTCACGGGCCGATACGCACCCACACGCAGCTGGCAGCTGATTTGGCGGAGGATCCTGCAGTGGCTCGATCCTGAGTTGCCTGACAATCCGCTAACATGGACACAAACAGTCAGACCGACATACGCCGAGAACGATCCATTGCCGGCCGATGCTCAGAGAGAGGCCGTGATTCGCGGTATTGACTGGCATGACAACGCCAAGATGCTGGTCCATAAATCATGGTCAAGTGAGTTGAGTAAATATGGCGCAAACAATGCTGTCGGTCCTGCACCCCAGCCGAACTGGCCCATTGGAGACGGCACCCACGGTCTGCTGGAAGGCGTGCATTCCGGCATCGATCCATCCGACGGCAGCCAAAAGATCCGCTGGTGGCTCAGAACGGATTGCAACGGTGAGAGTTCAATCGCGTTCGCCTTAAGAGGATTGATTGACGGGGACACGCGCAGCAGAATGGTCGCTGCGAACCTGGCCGACTGGGTCTATGTCAACTCGGGGCTCTTTAACAACGACGACCCATCGGACGGCCATTATGGCCTCCTGGGCTGGGCGCCTGACACCAGAAACCGTTTCTACCAGGACAACGATATCAAGGCGATTCTCGGCATCATCGGCACAGCGGCTGTGCTGAAAAGCGA
>JAVCCX010000124.1 GCA_030765245.1 Candidatus Zophobacter franzmannii
AGCATATACTTTATCTAGAAGGGTTTCATCAATACCATTAGCTTTCAAATTGGAGAACAATTCGTTTACCTTGTTCTCACTACCCATCATACCAAGATACTTTAGAGGCTTATTTACAAGCTTCTCTAATACAACCTCGTCAAACTGATGTCCATATGTCATAATTACTGCATATGTCCTATCAGGATTCTTTATCAGATCTGCCGCATCGCAATAATCAATAATTCTACAGCCTACTGACTCAGGGTGTTTTTCGCTATTTGCCCACTCTTCCCTACTATCAACAACAGTAACTCTGAATCCACACTTTGCAGCCAAAGTACTTAGTGCTATTCCACAATGTCCTCCACCGAATATGAATAATTCAGGGCTTTGGTTAAGCGGTTCAATCATTACCGTAGCAGATCCTCCGCATATCATATCACTCTCACTTTTGCCACTTAAATCAAAATCTATGGATTGAACCAGTATCGGTCTGGATTCTAAAACTGTGTTAACTATCTCGTGTTCTATATCACCACCGCCAATAGTCCCGTGGATCTCATCACCAGACTCAGGGATCAGCATTTTCATTCCTATACTTGCAGGAGATGAGCCATCTACTGATATTACAGTTACTACCCAAGCAGGAGTTGAGTTAATAATAAATTCAGCTAAATGTCTGTAGAAGTTATCGTTCATGTTAATACCTTGCTTTTATGTCATCTAGAGTATTGATGTTTATGTGTATCCCTTCATCTTCTGTTGGAAGAAGAACACTCTCACACTCTCTAAGAAGTTCGTTGAGTGGTTTATTTGACTTTTCTCGGATTGCTTTGGTTACACAACTGCCCAGAACCAATGGATGCCCAGATCTACCCTTAAAGGTAGGTTTTATGCAGTTAACAGCATCATTATCATTAAGAACATCTATTAGTTGAGTTACTGTCTCTTTCTTGACAAATGGGAAATCAACTGGATAGATTAAATAATGATTTGAATCCGGATAAGCATGCAATCCTACTGATATACTTCCAATCATCCCGTCATCTAACGAGAGATTTTCGATAGAGTTATATCCCATCTTTTCACAATAGTCTTCCGTAATGCTATTAGTGATTACTATGGTTTCATCACATATTTGGCAATTGCTTATGGCGATATCAAGATACTTCTTTCCTTCAACTTCCAGCAGGGCTTTGGGTTTTCCAACCCTTCGCCCCATTCCTGCTGCAAGGATGATTGCAGTAACTATTTTAGCCCCTTCAGTAATCCTGTTCGTTCGTTAAATTCATTGATTAGTCTATCCCACTCATCTACTTGTGACCATTTATTTGTCCAGTAATTCGGATCATACCACTGGGCATTGAGCTCTTCAACAGTCTTGCCTTGTTGCTCAATCCAGGTGAAATACTTTAGGTTATGCATACGCTTCTTATCATAATAGGTCAGTTCTATCTGATGATCAATTGGGATATTCAGGAATTTACCTGTAAAGTCTATTGCGGCCTGTTGTTGAGTATATTCACCTTCCAATTGACGATATTCCTTAACTCTGGATTGGTACATCTCCATAGAATCTGTAGCTACAGTAAACAGAATGTCATCTTCGGTCATTTCATAGTACTTAGCCATCTTGATTGTACCCATAATATTAGCTATTGAGGAGATCCCAAGCAGATGAAGCTTATCTATCACCTTACTATCAACCCCGGCTTCACGAAGATATTTGTGACCTTCAGGTTCATTAAACAATCTCATTGTGGAAATTACAACCGCATCATCTATACCGGCAGCCATATCCATCGTCTTGATATTGTGCACCCATGGGACATGCTTATCACCGATACCTTCAATCCGATGTCCACCAAATCCGTTATAGAGCAGGGTTGGGCATTGGAGAGCTTCTCCAACAGATAGCTTCATAAGAGGGTACTTCTCTTTTAAATATTCAGCTGCTCCTAGTGTTCCGGCTGAGCCTTGGGTTAAGAACATACCGGCAAAGCGACCATTTGTTCCTTTATTTTGAACGAAAACTTCTTCCATCGCAGGGCCTGTCACTGCATAATGCCAGATAGGGTTACCAAACTGCTCAAACTGGTTCATGTTTACTATAGTGTCTCCACGCTCAGCAAGGAGCTCTTTTGCCTTATCATAGATCTCCTTCACATTGCTTTCACAACCTGGAGTGGCAAACACTTCTGCTCCAATCTCTTTCAACCAGGTAAACCTCTCTTCACT
>JAVCCX010000336.1 GCA_030765245.1 Candidatus Zophobacter franzmannii
ACCCTCGCTTACGCTCATTGCGGCCTGCCGGGGCGTTGCTTTTAAGCGAAGACCGGTGCAAGTCCATCATATGCTAAGTCCCTGCCTCTATTACTCATAAAAGACCAACTTACTACTGTATCCATAGTTAACAGCAATTTTTAACGATATACAGTATATAAGAAACATATAGACAAGATTCTCCTTCATAACTTAATTACAGTAATAACTTGCAATTGAATACCATATAGATATGATATTTAAAGTTATTCGGAACCATTATTGCATAATATAGATATTAGAAGATAAATATTAAAAATAAATGGAGTGAGTATGAAGAAAATTAGCATTATAGCTATCTTACTTGTTGCTTTCGTTGCATTATCTGCACGCACTGTACAACAAGACTACACTTTCGAAGACCTTTCTATAACAAATGTAGATGGGTACAACCAGCTTAAGTTACCTAACACTATCAATGTAGGTCATGTAGGTGAACCATCAATACCATGGGCAGGAGCTAGCTTGTATTTAGGTACAGGCGTTGAAGCTAAAGCGGTTAGAATTATTAAAACTAGAGGCGAAGTTATCAATCGTGAACTGAACCTTGAACCAATTCAACCGGACTATCCCCTCTCATATAGTGGGCATATTGAGCCTGCTACACCTGATGCGTCTATTTATGATGCAGATAAAATTTTCCCATACGAACCTTCTCGTAATTTAAGTACTCATTTCATGGCTGGACACGCCCTTGGGTTTGTTTCCTTTAGTCCAATTGAGTATAATCCGGTAAGTGGAGAAGTAACTTTCTACCGTAGTATCAGAGTTGAGATTGAAACAGCAACCACTTCTAAGGCTCAAGCAGCTCTTAGCTTGCTTAAGTCAGACTCCTTTACCAGAAACAGAGTGTTGCGTCTTGTTGATAATGATAGCAGTGTTTTCAGTATGTCAAGAGAAGCTGTTCCTGAAGGTTATGAGTATCTTCTCATTCTTGACCAGAGTAAGATAGCTCAGTGGCAGTCACTTATCTCTTATTATGAATCTAAGGCTTGGAGAGTCGAATACATGACTGTTCAAGACATTGAGAGTAATGGAACCGGAGCTGATTTCCAGGATAAGCTTAGAAATACAATTATCGATGAATATACCAATAACAATATCCAGTTAGTTCTTCTTGGTGGAGACACTGATGTAATTCCTCATAGAGGTTTCTATGTTGATATGCAGGATGATAGCTATACTGATGCTGATATCCCTGCTGACATGTATTATGGTTGCCTTGACGGTAACTGGAACTATGACGGTGACAATTACTGGGGGGAACCTGACGAAACAGACTTAGTTTATGAAGTTGCTGTTGGTAGAATCTGCTATAATATCAATAGTGATATAACTAATGCAATTAATAAGATTATCTCATACCAAACAATCCCTGTTGAAGATGAAATTGAAACCGACTTAATGGTTGGTGAGTACCTTTGGGATGCCCCAACTTGGGGTGGTGATTATATGGATGAGATGATTGATGGTGCAAGTACAAACGGCTATACAACTGTTGGTATTCCATCTTCATGGAGCATTGATACGATTTATGATAGAGACTTAGGTGGAGATGGCAGTTGGGGTGCTAGTACAATCCTTAATGGCTTTAGCCAGGGTTATAATTTTGTAAATCACCTTGGTCACTCTGCAACAACTTATACTATGCGTCTAAGTAACAATCCGGTTACTGCAAGTAACATTACAAACAATGGTTCTCATCATAACTTCAGTACCTTATATACACAGGGTTGTTATGGTGGTGCTTTTGATAATCGTGAAACCAACGCGGGTCAATACACTTCTGATTGTATTTCTGAGAAATTCCAAGCTCTTCAAAACGGTGTTGTAGCAATGCTTTCAAATTCACGCTACGGTTGGGGAAG
>JAVCCX010000056.1 GCA_030765245.1 Candidatus Zophobacter franzmannii
AAGGAAATATAAATATTTCCTTTCAAGTTGAGGTGGGTCACTTTTACCATCACTATACATTGGGGCGTTCCCCATTAGTAAAGCAACGCGTATTATTTCTCCCTACAAACGTGCCAGGCATATTTGTAGGGAGAAACCTAAGGTTGCCTGCGTTTACATAATTATTTTTGTGCTTGCCCCATTAACGCGAATGATATAAATGCCTTTGGAAAGTTCAATTTCTTCCGTGGAGTTTAAAATATTTATGATTTTAACCACTGCTCCGTTAGCCGAATAAATTATTGCATCCTGCCCCGGATTTGCGTTCCTGATAAACAATATGTTATTTGAACTATAAATCTCACAATCCGAATTTGAAATCGGTTTAATGGCGGTTACCAATGTTTCTTCAATATTTTGGAAATCCTGCCACCTGTTTGCCGCCCCATAAGCAGCGAG
Source organism: Candidatus Zophobacter franzmannii (assembly GCA_030765245.1). Lineage (GTDB taxonomy): Bacteria > Cloacimonadota > Cloacimonadia > Cloacimonadales > JAFGVF01 > Zophobacter > Zophobacter franzmannii. The sequence continues at coordinate 439 of JAVCCX010000056.1, forward strand.
CGAACCCACCGGAACATAAACAATGCATGAATTATTTATTGCGGCATCAAAACCATCGTTGGCTAAGGATGGCGGCACGGGATTCCAGCTTTCGATTACTTCGATATGGGTACATTCGCCAAAGGCATTTGCCTGAATTTGCTGGAGGCCGGAGCCCAAAACCACCTTTTCCATCTCGTGCTCGTACAATTCGCTAAACATCCAGAAAGCATTTACCTCGATGGTTTCCACCGAATGGGGTATAGTAATTTCCCGGATGGAATAGCAGTTTTGGAAAGCCGCGTTGCCAATAGTCCTGAGCCCTTCGGGGAGTGAAATATTTATTAAGTAGTGGCAATCATAAAAAGCTGCTTCTTCAATTTTAGGCAAGTTGGTGCAATTACTAAAATCGAGCGTTTCGAGGGTAGAGCCGTCAAAGCCATCGCCCCTGAAACAGTCGTAACCGATTGTTAGCAAAGTTGACGGGCCGGTTAATTCGGTAATTCCGGCACTGTAAAAAGCACTCGATGCAATCGTTTCGAGCCCCTCGGGCAAAGCAAGATCACCTATACCTGTAGCCAGCATAAAAGCACTATATCCAATAATTTCCAATCCATTCCCCCATTGAATATCGCTAATGGCATCGCCGCCCGTAAATCCATAATCCGAAATGGTTTTCACGCTATTCGGAAAACTGAGGGTATTTAAGTTTCGGGTATTGCTTACAGCGGCGAAGCAAATTGTTTCGACACCCTCTGGTATTGCAAAAGTATTGTCCGCTTTATTGCCCGGGTAGGCAATTAGTTGCTTCATGTCGCTTGAATAAATCACACCATCAATCGAAACAAAATGATTATTGTCGGGGGCAACTTCGTAGGCAATCATTTCGCGGGTATTAGAAAATGCGGTGTAATCGTACGAATTGTAATAGGGGCTTGGGTCTTCAAATAATATGGAGGTGGCTGTTCCAACTTTTACATATTTGGTGTTGGAATTAAAAAAACATTGCCATTCAAAAGTTTCAACCGAATTTGGCAGGATAATGTTATCGATATCAACATACGAAAAGGCAAAGGACGGCAGGGTATTGTTGGGCAGGTTGGTTTGCGAAATGTCCAAATTTTCGAGTACGCCCAGACCACCCTGGCTGG
>JAVCCX010000388.1 GCA_030765245.1 Candidatus Zophobacter franzmannii
CCGAGCGGGTGGTGGAGCGCACGATGCCCTGGGGCATGCGGATCATGGCCAGGCCGATCAGCACGGCGATAAAGGTGACGCCGTTGATCAAATATGCGGCGGCAATGCCCACGCTGGCGATCAAAATGGCGGCTACCGCTGGCCCGACCACCCGGGCCAAATTGAAGACCGTGGAGTTGAGGGCCACGGCGTTGGGCACATCCTGCTTGGCCACCAGATCCACCACAAAGGCCTGGCGGGTGGGGGTGTCCATGGCGTTGATCATGCCCAGGGTGAACGAAAGCAAATAGACATGCCAGACCTGAATGTGGCCGGCCCAGATCAGCCAGGCCATGAACAGCGCCTGGATCATGGCCGCGGTCTGGGTGACCAGGAGGGTGTTGCGCCGGTCAAAGCGGTCGGCGATCACTCCGCCGAAGAGGGAGAGGATCAGCACGGGCAGAGACGCGGCCATGCCCACCAGCCCCAGGGCAAAGGCGGAACCGGTCAACTGGTAGACCAGCCAGCCCTGGGCCACATTCTGCATCCACGTGCCCACCAAGGAGATCATCTGCCCAAACCAGAAGAGGCGAAAATTGCGATGGTGCAGGGCCGTATAGCGGGCGGACAGATTGTGCCCCCGGGTGATCAATGCGGCTGGGGTGATTGCGATTCTCATATCGTCTCCACAAATAATTTTCCCAAAAAGTAGCACATTCTAAACCGGATTACTAATCCGGTTTAGGTAAATTTTATACACTTACCCATGAATGGTCAAATGGGTGGATGGGCAAATCGTTCCAAATCAAAACGGCCAAAAGTAAAGGCGGGATGGAGACTCCATCCCGCCTTTACTTTTGGCCGTTTTTCGTTAGCCTGAAACGAGTACGACTACTTCTTTGCAGTAGACATGCCCACAACTTTGTAGAGGGGGCAGAAACCGATCACCGAGGTGACAACCAGGACCACGGCCACCACAGCGGCGAGCAAGGGCCAAGGCTGGGCCAGGGCGATGGGCCACTGAAACATGGCCCAAAACAGCAAAACTGCCGCCAGAACAAAGCGGATGATGCGGTCGATATTGTGTTCGTTGATGGAAATCATAGGGTCTCTCCTCAGTTGAAACGCCCGACAGAACAAACGGAATCTTTTGCGTAAGATCAATCATCCTTAAGATGACCTAGCCATTAGATGCGTGCCAGCCTCATGACGTTACCCTAAGTTTGCGTTCTGATTATGGGCTAGTATACTGGCAAAAGACTGTCGCCTACCCCAATCCCTATCAGATGATTCGTATGGAGTCTCTATGTCCGTTGTTGATCTAACCCACGTGACCAAGCGATTTGGCCCCAATGTGGCCGTGGATGACCTCTCTTTTGCCCTTGAAAAGGGCGAAATGTTCGGCCTGCTCGGCCCCAACGGAGCGGGCAAAACCACCACCATCCGCCTGATGCTGGACATCTTCAAGCCCGATGCCGGAGAGATCGCCATCTTCGCCGGCCCCATGACCGAGGCCAAAAAGAATCGCATCGGCTACATGCCCGAAGAGCGGGGCCTCTATCGGGAAATGCCCCTGGAGCGCAGCTTGCTCTATCTGGGCGCGCTCAAAGGGTTGTCGGCCAAGGAGGTACGCAGCCGGGCCGAAGGCTATCTGGAACGCTTCGATCTGGCCCAGCATCGTCAAAAG
>JAVCCX010000446.1 GCA_030765245.1 Candidatus Zophobacter franzmannii
TAATCAACGGCCACTTCCTGTCCGGCTCGATCACCCAGGCTGGTGCCGTTAAACCACAGGCCTGAGAAGGCCGGCTCTGTCTGGATCAAGACATAGCCGTACGTGACCAGTGTCAGGGCGACTGGCAGCCAGTCGGACCCACACAGGACTCGCCCAATGGATTCACGCTTGATCAAATGAATGTTCAGGAATCCAAAGCTCAGTCCCAGCAATCCGAACAGGGCCAGACGTGACTGAGGCTGCAGCCAGGGATGATTGACCTCCAAAAGGACATACCCGCACAGTGCGATGGCAATACCGCTGAGGGTCAGGTTTCTGATGTTCTGTTCCTTGATCACTGGATCAATCCTTTTTCCAGATGCCGATCTCTTTGAAATATCGAATGGCCCCTGGATGGAAGTCCGTGCCTGTATCACGGACTGCGTTGGCGGGATTGATGGCCCTGCCAGCCGGATGTTTCTCCACCACGTCTTCGGCATGTTCATACAGGGTCTTTGTAAACTGATACACGGTGTCCGAAGACACAGAGGCAGATGTTACAAGAATCATGTTGCCCACATTAAGACCTTCAAATGCCTCAGATTGCCCCTTGTATGTATTGGCAGGAATCGTCTTCTTTGCAAAGAACAGATAGTTGGCAGTCAGGTTGTCTTTTGCAGCCTCATCAAACGGAATAAAGTGAATGTCTTGCGAGGCACAGGCCTGCGTGATGGAGGCGGTAGGCAAAACTCCGCCAAGGAATGCGGCATCTGCCGAGCCATCGGCCAATAGGGCCACTGCACCAGCCTGCGTGTCATTGAGCGGTTGAATATCCTTGTAGGAAAGACCATGGGCTTTGAGAATGGGTTCCACAAAGTGCTCAAACCCGGCACCTGCCGGACCCACCACCACACGCTTGCCCCTGAGATCCGCCATGGATTGAATGCCTGACTTGGCAGGTGTGATGAACAGGGCAATATTGGGGGCCAGTGTCATCACGCTCTGAATCGGGTATGGCTTTTCCCATTTACCCTCGCCCCGTACAGCAAAGAACGTGATCGACGCATTGGCCAGGGCAAAATCGATTTCAGATTTATCCAGGCGGTGGATGTTTTCCTGAGTCCCCTTGGTGGCCTCTGCGGTGATCTGCCAGCTGCTTTCCTCCGTGTGCGCCTGGACCACCTCGGCAATGGCACTACCCACCACAAAAAAGGCCCCACCTGGAGGGGCGGTGCCCAAGCTCAGAAATTGGCGTTTTGAAGGGGGTGACTGTGAATCGGGATCTGTTTTTTTGCTGCATCCGGCCACAATCAAGCCCAGACACAAGATCACACCCCAAACAATGTTCAACCTGTTTCGCATCCGTTTCTCCAAGATCAAAACTCTGTTTCATTCTGCTGATAAAGTCACCGGCTTTCCTGAGCAGCCATCTCAAGAGTGTATAGAAGACAGAGCGGCCCGAAGTTCGATAATCTAGCGGATTAGTAGGGATTAATTCTAAAAATACGCAATATTTGTAGGAAATGGGACTGGACTGTCTTTCAAATGGAGCTTGCGTGCGTCAAATCCAAAGGATAAGATAATTCACTGATGGCGTAGCATTGGCCCTTTGAAGTGGATTAAGTGACAGAGGTGGACATAATTGAGTCGATCATACAGTACAACACATGTGTCAGTGGCGGGGTGCTTGCTGGTGGCCCTGACCACCAGTCTTTATGCACTCGAAACGAGCCCCTACGACAACCAAATCAATGAGCAGGTGAGCAAACTCAATGCGGTTGACCCCTCGGTGCGCGCCGGCGCAGCCGAGTCGCTGGGCTATCTTCGTGCCTACCGAGCAGGTCAGGCCCTGGTCGCGACGTTGAAGGACAAAGACGCACTGGTGCGTCGTGAAGCTGCCATGAGCCTTGCGTGGTGCGGGGGACGGGACGCTGTGGGCGCATTGATCGACGCCATGGAAGATGAAGACTGGGTCGTACGTCAGGGGGCCTGGGTCTCGCTGACCAATCTGACGGGCATGGAGTTTGCATTCGACGCGGTGGCCGATGGGCCGGACCGCGATCAGCGAATTGCAGTGTGGCGACAGTGGTGGCAGGCAGTCCCCGATGACGATGCACCGGCAGATGTGTACGCGCTGCTCAATGGCTTCCCCTTCTTTGACGAGGATAACCTTGCGTTTGGATGTGCGGTGACTGCGTCGAGTACGTATAAGGGGCCGGTGGGGGCGTTGACCGACGGA
>JAVCCX010000146.1 GCA_030765245.1 Candidatus Zophobacter franzmannii
CCGGCATCCCAGACGATATGCTTCCCGGTGCCGTTAGTTATATTATCTCCGATATCTCCACTGAGATTAGCAGTCGAGATAACCTCGTCGAAACTATTCCCACCATCTGCTGAAAGCAAGAGACTTATTGTACTGTCATCTCCGTTAGCATCGAAAATGTCGTAAAAGATATCCACCAAACCACTGCCATCAGTTTGTTGAGTGATAGCAGGATTGTAAACAAGTGGAGCTGTTGGCTCTGTATCACTTCTTGAGATAAGGAAGTTATCCCAATGGGCATATTTGCTAAAACCATCGAATTGGGCAGATGTTCTGAGTCTTATCTGAGAAGCATACGATGGAATTGCAATAGACACAAGCGTCCATTCATCTGTATCAGGGCTAAGTGTTACCCAATCATCCCACTCAGTTCCATTATCATAAGCTATGCTGTAGCGAGTAAAATCCGTATCAGGGTTCAATCCGTTTGAGTAGTAATAAAAATTTAGGGTATAGATAAAGCCGATAGGGAGTGATATTGTATCAAATGTGAGAGTGCTTTCATTGTTATCCAAATCCCAACTTCCCCAATACCAGCTTCCACTTTGAGCATTTGCTTCGCCCATTGGTTGGTCGGTTCGACCCCACCAGACCATACGACTTCCTCCGGCAGGATTTGCGGTATAGTTCCAAGTATCATTTGTATCATTTTCAAAGCTCTGGGCAGTATAATCTTCAGCCGATAAGCAAAGACTCAGCAATACTAACAGTATAATTATTGTTATCTTTTTCATTTGCTTGCTCCTTGTAGGATTTTCCGAGCTTCACTCCAGAGGAGTTTCTTAGATTTCGTTTGCAATTCTAATTGTGCAAATCCCTCACTGCGGTAATTCTTATATGCTACAACCCGATAGAACATCTGCGACCGGAACTCAGTCACATCAAGATGTGTGTAGGAAGTCGTAAAACTTCTTCCAAGAAAATAGTAGAACTGATCACCTTCATAGGGTGATTCATTATAAAGGACAATATAGCCATCGGGAGTAATTGGAGTGCCATATATCGTGAGTGTAACAGGTTGCCAGGAAATAACGGCATCCACACCATTAGAAGTATCTGCAGTAACACCATCAGGTATAGCTGGTGGGACATATGATATCCCGAAAGCAGGTGAACTTGTTAAAGCTGTATTTCCAAAAGTATCACTAATCTGCACCTGCACTTTAGCACTCGTACTTTGGGTACTTGGAATATCCCAGATAAAGCTACCGTTATTCTGTGAAGATTCAACAATAACTGTCCAATCTGATCCATTATTAAGGGAATACCATAGAAACACACTATCATTATTTAGATTAGTATCGGAACTATTCCAGGTGATGTTATCCGTATCGCCAATATACCAAGCTTCGCCACCGATGGGTGAAGTCAATTGTAATGCCGGTACAACGGTATCAAGTATGAATAACTCCGAGTCGGTTGTACTACCAAGAGCAAAGAGTGTAAGTCCTGCGAAAAGTAGTAAAGTTGTTAATAATACCTTCATCATAATCCTCCATTATCTATTTTATCTCTTCGAATGTAAATATATTAGAGTGTTCATTTATAAGTCAAGTTTTTTAAGACTATATTCTGGGAAGTACTGCTTTAGCTGTACCTCTTATTATCTTTCTTTAAATTTGCTTCTATCCTGAGACCTTGCGAATGGTCCCAAGACCTTCGCAATGGTTGAAAAGATGCTGACATCCCGGTAGCACCAGTTCCGTGTTTTCATTTTAGAAGTGGACGAACAAGGGCACACACAGACTTTCATGTACAAACTTGGTAGCTTGCATCAGTCTTCGCCAAAGGCTACGCCCCGATAAACCGCAGTGAACGAAGTGAGTGTGGTATTTTGGGAAATGATGCTTTAGCTTCATCGTATTTTAGGTAAGGGGAACTCCATACTCCG
>JAVCCX010000354.1 GCA_030765245.1 Candidatus Zophobacter franzmannii
ACTCAATTAGATACTCATATGGTGATCATGAAATCTTCGTCAGAAAAGGAGAGTATATTGGTGACTCTATACAGCTGAGTAACTCAATCTCAGTGGATGATGGACATGTAACATCACTTGGAGCAATAGCTTTAGATTCAACAAGTTTTGTAACATATTATGAATGTGATGGTGGTGAGGCTCGACCCGGATTGATTGATGGGGATAGTATTGTTTTAGGACCGGTAAGTAATTTTACCAGTGGATGGAATCCATGGTATATGGATGCAAGTCCTTTATCTGATTCCAGTTTCGTTTTAGCTTATGGCTATTTTCATTTCTGCGGTTTAGCCAGGGTTGGTATGTTAAGAGATAATACTATTAATTTTGGGAGTTCTGTTGTGTTTGACAGCACCAGAGTGAATAGTGTATTTTCTACGACAATGGATAACAACCACTTTGTCTTATCATATGGGGACAAAGAATCAGGCTATGATACAACAATTTGCACAACAATTTTAGGTTCGGTATCTGGCTACAATATTACATTTGGAAATGAATATCCATCAAGCCTTTATACAAGTACCCAACCTGGCCCAGTGGCTACATTAGATCCAAATCATTTTGTAATTTCACACTCCGAGTTCACCAGCTCATGGCAGGGAGGAGCTAAGCTTGGCACAATTTCATTATATCCCATACAAACTATGGCAAGTAATGTAAATACTTGTGGAGGCTCTGAATTCTTTCCAGTATTTGGAAATTATATTAATCAAATTTGCCAGTTTTCTTTATTTATGGAATACGATACCTCAAAAGTGACATTCCTTTCATTTCAGAATCCCCACACACAATTAATTGTAGATTCATTAAGTATTTCTTCGAATAATGGAATAATAAATATCCAATATTCTTCTAATATTCCTATTAATATTTCATCGGATCTATTAATGGAATTACTTTTTGAGACAGATTCAATTCAAAATGGCGATGTATATCATTTTACCTGGATTGATACCTTAAGTCTTTACATAAATAACTTTGGAGATACTATTGCCTCTCAGTTTACAAATGGCTCCATGGTAGCTTTTGAATCTGTTGGAGCTATTGGATCCATTTCAGGATCCGATAGCATTTGTGAAGGGTTACAGAATGAAGTATATAATATATCATCTATTGAAAATTGCTCATCATATACATGGACACTTGAACCTGATAGCGCAGGTGTTATCCAAGCAATTGATACTTCCGCAACTATAAATTTTGTTCCTGGTTTCGCTGGAAATGCTGTACTTTCTATTTTTGGTACTAATGTTTGTGGAAGTAGTGATACTTCATTTCTTTCCATAAATATTATAAATACACCCACAGCAGATGCAGGTTCGGATACAACAATTTGTGAGAATTCCATCTGTCTCCTTAGTGGTGAAGCAAGCTTTTGTCAGAATACTTTTTGGGCTACACTTGGAGATGGAAATTTTAGTGACCCCTTTCTACTAAATACCTTGTATACACCAGGTGCAAATGATATTGAAAACGGTAATGTTAATTTAATTTTATTTGCTTACGCATTGAACCCATGTACCGGTGAAGTAGGAGATACATTAAACCTTACAATAATTCAAGCACCCGAAGTCTATGCCGGAGAAGATGATTCAGTTTGTTCCGGAAATTCCTACCTTCTTTCAGGAACATCTGACAATTATTCATCCACAACCTGGAGTACTTCAGGAGATGGGATAATAGACAATCCTAACCAGTTGTCAACATTGTATTACCCAGGTTCAGAGGATATTACTAATGGA
>JAVCCX010000364.1 GCA_030765245.1 Candidatus Zophobacter franzmannii
AATTCCTGCAGGAATAAATCCCACGGCATTACTGTTCAGGCACGAAAACAATAGAACGCGGAAAAATCGGATTGATCTGATGATCGCGGACTTAATCGAGAAAAATCAGCGTAAATCCGCTGATCATACGCAGTTCGCTGACTGAGTAGCACCGTATCGAAGTCAGCGAACTGCGTAAGCCCTGAGCTATTGTGAGTTTTCTTTCTCAAACGGTCTTGCGCCTAACTGTCTGGAGCCGCGGTTTTGCCAAGCTTGCCACCGCCACCCAAGTCCGCCCATAAACGTGTAGACGCTAGCTGGCATCAGTGCCACAGCTTGATCTGGAACGGCTTTGCCTTGGGCAAGGTTATCTGTCGCGACATCCAGTGCTTTGATGACATTGCGCGCTATGCCTTGAGCCGAGCGTAAGGGCTGTCCATGAATGGCTTGGCCACCACCCAGCGCCAAACCACCCAACCAAGTGAAACCCGCCTGCTGCGCAAATTGACGACAGATGGCGAGCGCGATTTCGTTCTGCTGCGCTTCGGAGAAACCACTGTTTACCAGGGCGAATAACGCGCATGGTTTCGGGTTGGATTGTGCTTGACGCTGCGCTGCCAGACGTTCGAGCGTTAGGGTAAGCAAGTAAGGCAGGCTGTCCACATAAAGGGGTGAGGCAAGTATCAGGAGATCTGCTTTGTCCATGGCCTCGTGCAGGTGGCTGACCCCTCGACCTTCATGGGCGATATGACTGGCAAAGAGGATGGTGGTCTCAAAACTATGTTCCTCTAAACGCTCTAGGAGGTACTTTCCGAGTGCTTCAGAGGTGCTTGTGCCTTGGGGTTTGGCACTACCCACAATCAGTAGCGCATGTTTCGTTGTTATATTATCACCTGTCATGCTGTCACCATTGCTTTCTCAATGAGTGATTGAAGCTGTGCTTGAATGTCACTGACAGGCTGCTCTTGGTAGAAAATAGCACTTGTCTGCGCAGGAGCATGGAGATTGATAGCGTTGCTTCTCACTAAGGTTTCAAAAATGTTTTCTTGCTCTGCATCTACGTGAGGCAGCAAACCCACGCCCAGGAGGGCAGGATAGTGGTCGTAGCGCGGCTGATGATGC
>JAVCCX010000028.1 GCA_030765245.1 Candidatus Zophobacter franzmannii
CATCTACGCAGTTGATGCAGTCCAAATGAAGAGCATCTACGCAGTTGATGCAATCCAAATGAAGAGCATCTACGCAGTTGATGCAATCCAAATGAAGAGCATCTACACAGTTGATGCAATCCAAATGAAGATGCATCTACGCAGTTGATGCAGTCCAAAAATATGGAGTTAACCGACTGTGTCGGTTTAAAGGCGCACCCAGCAGTTTGATGCAATCCAAAATATCATAGATAAAAGGGTCAAAAACAGTAATACCCCAATTTCCTATTTATTCTTCCAGTAACTTCTTGGGATTATGCAGTTGACAAATATGTATCTCCTTACATTATATCTTTCAAAATAATCTCTTAGGTTAAGCAAATGAATAAAATAATTACGAATGAAAAGGGTAATCTGACAGTTGAAGTTAATGAGACTGCAATGGAAGCATACCTTACGATTAAATTGACTGATGAAGTTATTGATGAGCAAGAAATTGAAGAGTTAGTCCTCAAAGCAGGGCTTAAGTATGGATTTGACACAGCTGTAGAATATAATCAGGAACATGAGATTGAGAAGGAATTCGACGAACCCTTCTTGATTGCGAAAGGTGGTTTAGACCCTTTCAAGAGTGAACTAATCTGTAAATTTGAAGCTGAAACTTGCTATGCTCCCGGAAAAGATCCCTCAAGGGTGTCGTTGACCGGTTGGTGCTATGTTGATAAGGGTACTAAACTTGCAGAAATCAAGGTAGATGAGACTTCAAATGCAATCAAGAATGTTTATGGAGATACTGTTGAACAGCATGACCTTCATACTCTCTATTCAGGCCAATACATTGGTTCAAATGTAACTTTCAACGAAAAGGATAGGGCTGTCTATTCAACAATCGATGGTTATCCGTATCTTGATAATAACGGGAAGATTGGCGTAATAGACACCTTAGAGATTGACGGAGCGTTACTAACAGATGTAGATTATTTACATTTTAGAAGTAGCGTTATCATCAATGGCAACATCAAAGGATGTAAATTAGTCCTTATTGATGGAGACTTGACCATAAAAGGTGACATCGAGAAAAGCTCTGTTTATTGTATTGGTGATGTCAAAGTTGAGGGCCTGGTTGGCGGTTGTAAACCTATAGGGATTGTATCAGAGGGAAGTATTGAGTTCGGCTCCGGAAGAGTAAGTTTCCTCTTCGCTCGAGGTAATATAACTCCTGAAAGACAGGTTATAGATAGTCGAATGGTTGCAGGTAATGCGATAAAAGGTTCTATAAAGACCAGTGGGCTTACCGGAGGTTCTATCTTTGCCGGAAACTTGATAGCCGGAGGCTATGCCGGTGATAGATTTAACTCAGCTACAAGAATTGAGATAAAACCCGCTTGTTGGGAAACGATGATTATTGAACTTTTTAAGAAGATTGTTGAGAATAAAGTGTTCCCTGAAGCAGTTATTATAGATGAATTAAAGACCCTCTCTAGTAAGATTAAGTCATTACCTGAATTGAGAATTGCTCAAGAAGAGGTAAAGGGAATCAGCTTTAATGGTAAAGTGTTCCCCGGTGTAGAGATGGTTGTAAATAATGAGATAAAGAGATTTGAAAAAGTCCAAAATAATGTA
>JAVCCX010000165.1 GCA_030765245.1 Candidatus Zophobacter franzmannii
GGCAGTCGTCCCTTTGCAGGTCACCAGGAGGTGGCGCAAATGACTTTTCAGGCAACGATCGAGTCTGTACGGCAGCATCAGGTGCCAGAATGGTACCATGACGCCAAGCTGGGCATTTTCATTCACTGGGGGCTCTACTCGGTCCCCGGCTGGGCGCCGCTCGGCGATGATCCCTTTGTCGTGATTCGCGAGCGGGGCTTTGCGCACTTTGTGCGGCATAACCCTTATGCCGAGTGGTATCAAAACACTCTGCAGTACGAGGATAGCCCCACGCGTCGCTACCACCAAAAGACCTTTGGCAGCGATTTCAGCTACTATGATTTTGTGTCGGCCTTTAAGGAGGCTTCCGCCAGTTGGAATCCTGCCGCGTGGGCTGGGTTGTTCAAGAAAGCAGGGGCCCAATACGTCGTGCTGACGACCAAGCATCACGACGGGTTCACGCTCTGGCCCACGCAACACCCCAATCCCTTTCACGAGAGCTACTTTTCTGAGCGGGATCTCGTTGGGGAGCTGACCGAGGCGGTTCGCGCTGTCGACATGCGCATGGGCTTGTACTATTCCGGCGGCATCGACTGGACCTACAACTTGCCGCGCGTAGAGAGCATGTCTGACTTTATGGATTTTGTGCCCCAGTCCGGCGAGTACATCGCCTATGCCAACAGCCAGATCAGAGAGCTGATTGATCGCTACCAGCCCTCGGTTCTGTGGAATGACGTTGCCTATCCGGCCGACGCCAATGTGGCCGAGCTTATGGCCTATTACTACAACTGCGTGACCGATGGTGTGATCAACGACCGTTTTCGCCAGCGCCGCCCGCCCAAACGCTGGCTCAAGCCATTGCTCAAGTTATTCTTGCCCCTGCTGATGAAACGAGCCGCGCCAGACCAAGTCTTACTGGGCGGACAGGTGCACTATGACTTTCACATCGCCGAGTATGCCGCCTTTGATAGCACCAAGCCCTTCAAATGGGAGTGTTGCCGTGGCCTGGGCAGCTCTTTTGGTTACAATCGCCAGGACACGGCAGAGACGACGCCCACGGCTCGGGAGCTGCTTCATTCGTTCGTCGATATCGTCAGCAAGAACGGCAATCTGCTGATCGACGTCGGCCCGATGGCCGATGGCACCA
>JAVCCX010000296.1 GCA_030765245.1 Candidatus Zophobacter franzmannii
AAGTGGGTTGAAGATGATAACCTGCATGTAACCTTACAGTTTCTGGGAGAGATTCGGGATGATAAGCTCAAAGAGTTAGATTCTATCATCTCAGAAGCCTTGAAGAGTGCTCCAATTCCAGAATTCACAACTCTGGGAGTAGAAGCATTTCCGGCTAATAATCCGAGAGTGATCTGGATAAAGCTAACAGCAACCGATGAGCAGGTGAAGTTTCATAAAAAACTTGTAAAACAGTTGCAGAAACTATATCCTGAAATAGAATATAAATCATATAGAGCACACATTACACTTGGGAGAATTAGAGACTATCTGCCTCCTGTGATCCTGAGTAAAATGCTTGCATACCCGATAAACAATAACACTTTCAAAGCTATGGAAGTGATTTTATATAAAAGCATGTTAGCAAAGAAGGGACCTCAATATATCCCGCTTTCAGAATATGTAACTGAAACCTAAGGAGAGTAATACTATGGATAAAAACAAAGAGACAGCTTTAAAAACAGCTATAACACAATTAGAAAAGAAATTTGGTATCGGTGCAGTGATGAAGATGGGTGATAAACCCCAAATTGCTGTGAATGTAATTCCAACAGGAGCAATGAATCTGGATTTAGCTCTCGGAATTGGTGGAATCCCGAAAGGAAGAGTAACCGAGATTTATGGTGCAGAAGCATCAGGTAAAACAACCCTTACTCTACATATTGCTGCTCAATGTCAGAAACAGGATGGAGTTGTTGCCTTTATAGATGCAGAACATGCACTTGATCCTGCTTATGCAAGAAATGTTGGTGTTGATATCGACCACCTTTTGATTTCACAACCTGATGGTGGTGAGCAGGCTCTTGAGATTGTTGAAGCACTTGTTAGATCTAATGCTGTTGATCTCGTGATTGTTGACTCTGTGGCAGCTCTTGTACCTCGTCAGGAGATTGAAGGCTCAATGGGTGATAGTCATGTGGGACTTCAAGCCCGTCTTATGTCTCAGGCTTTGAGAAAGCTTACCTCTATCATTTCAAAAACTAATTGTTCTGTAATCTTCATTAATCAGACTCGTATGAAAATTGGTGTACCGTCTTATGTAAATCCTGAAACTACTACCGGTGGAGTAGCACTTAAGTTTTACTCATCCATCCGTTTGGAAGTTCGTAATGCCGGTGCTATCAAGAGTACGGGCGTAGAAGTTGAAGTATTGGGGACTAAAGTAAGAGTTAAGATTGTGAAGAATAAATTAGCTCCACCTTTTAAAACTGTTATCTTCCCAATTATCTTCGGAAAGGGAATCTCACATTATGATATCCTCATAGATATGGCAGTAGACCATGATATCATTAAGAAAAGTGGTTCCTGGTACTCCTATGGCGAGACTCGTTTAGGTCAGGGAACGGAGAAAGTTAAGCTTTATTTAAGTGAAAATACAGAGCTTCAGGATGAGATTGAAGCTAAGGTTCGTAAACTTGTTTCCCCTACAGATTTTGAACAAACCAAGATTGCTGAGACTGATGAATAGTCACAAATAATATATAGAAATAATCCGGAGTGAAAGCTCCGGTTTTTTCTTGTAGAAAACAAATATGAATGAATACAGCTATCAGTTAAAACTAAATAAAAAGAGCCTTTATGTTATCCAGCAAGACTCTAAAACTCTAGGAGTCTTGCCTAGGGCAAAACTAAGAATGTTTCTGAATTTCAATGATGAGCTTGATATTGATGAGACAAATTTACTCTCTTTCCAGGAAGAACTAATTCGATATGGTAGAGAGAGACTCTTCAAGTTCTTAACCTATAGAGAGAGATCACTGATAGAGGTTCGGCAATTCCTCAAAGCACTTCCCCTCGCTTCCGAGTATGCAAAAGAGCTTGTTACTTTTTGTCTGGAAAAGAACTTCCAAAATGATAAGAGATTCACAGAGATGTTTGTGATGTCTGCAAAAGATAGTCGTGTAAGCAAACGAGAAATTAGACATAAGCTAAAAGAGAAGGGAATCTCAGATCAGATGATAGAGAGTGCTATTGGAGAGTTTTATCCGAAATTAGAGGAAAGAAACAATCTGAAAGAGCTTGCTGATTATGCGTATCGTAGATATAGATGTGATGATGCGAGGAAGCATCGAACCAAAAGTATGGAATATCTGATTCGCAAAGGATATGACTACTATGATGCCAAAGGCGAGATTGACAAACTATTTACCGGAAGCGATGATGATTTTGAATTTTAGGAGTTGATAATAATTATGTTTAGTAAATATGCAATTGCGATTCATGGTGGAGCAGGAGTAATTCGTAAAGACACTCCCCAAGATAAAGTAGATGCCTACACAATTGGACTAAGAGAAGCA
>JAVCCX010000036.1 GCA_030765245.1 Candidatus Zophobacter franzmannii
AAATGCGAGAGCTAGAATACCAGGGAAGAGGAGAGCAATACGCCCAATCTCACGATTGACCCGATCCTTAATCCCCTCAATCTTCCTGTCCACTTCAGCAGTTGCCTTTTCAACCGTACAAAGCCCTTTCATCTTAAGGGCAATTGACTCTTTCTCCGACTCATCAAGGCTGCGGAAGGCATTTCCACGTTCGGTGGAGCCCTCCCACAAGCGTTGCCGTATCGTTGCCGATGCTTCGAGTTCAGATTGCCGTGTCCGAAGGTCCTGGGCCCGAGTTTCAGCTTCCTCCTTTCGGCGTATCAAGTCGCTGATCAGGTGCTCCCTTTCCCCATCTTGGTCTTCGCTTGCAGATAGAGGAACCTCAAGGGCAAGCTCTCGGTCCAAGGATTTGTTTGCCGGGTCCTCATCACTGTCAGTTGTGTCAGCAATGGAACTCGGCTCGTCATTTGTAGTCGGGCGCTCGTCTCGAGCCGTGGCATTCTCCAGATCGGCTTGAATCGATCTAGCTAGGCTCTCAGCGACCAAGATACTCTCCGCGAGGTCGGTAGCCTCTTCGCCAGCAGGAAGGACACCTGCGCTTGCCTCTAGGCGTTTCTTTATCTCATCTTCATAGAACGGGATGGGGCGCCTCTCTTCCGTTCCTTTTGCGGGAGAGATTCCGAGCATGTCCTCAGTCAGTGCGATTGCCTGGATTGGTCCTGCGCTTGAGGTATCAATCCATTTGTGGATCTCAGATTGAGTTTCTTCTAGAAGATTAGTTGCGATGTCATTAGCATTCGAGATTAGATCGAGTTTGGCTTTGGCAAGCTCATTCTCCTCGAAAAGCTTGGCAGCTTGTTGTAGATGGGAATCGAAAACTGAGACGGTTCCCTTTTGTGAATCTCCAAATGAAAACTCGGGGATCAAAGAGGCCTGTGTCTCAGAGTCTTTCGACAGCCGGTCCTCGAGCCCTGTTTGAGCAAACTCTTCAGAAGACCCGAACGACGATCTCTCAAGTCCCGCGAGCTGCAAATCTTTGGCGAGGAAACTGCGGGCTTGTATGATCACTCGAGACGGATCTATCTCCTGGTTCCGGAGAAGAATATCCTGATAGAGGCGAGCTTGAGTACGCTTCAAAAGCAT
>JAVCCX010000058.1 GCA_030765245.1 Candidatus Zophobacter franzmannii
AAGGCTTCGACCATGTTGAAATATCACAAATTTTGAATATCAGCGAATCAAATTCAAAATCGCAGTATATGCGTGCAAAGAGAAAAGTGAAAGAAATTTTAAATACCCAAACAGCATGAAACCTGACAAATTAGAACAATTCGTCCTGGATAACAGGGAAGGTTTTGATGACCTGGCGCCTCCGGCAGGAAGCTGGGAAAAGATCAAAGAAGAGGTCAAGCCCATTAGGCAGATCAACTGGACGGCAAGATTGGTAAGGATTGCCGCCGCAGTGGTCATCTTTGTTTCCAGCTACATCTTTATTGATTATCTCGTTGCCGACAAGGAAGCCGGCCTGGCTTCAGGAGATACTGAATCCGATCAGGAGCTATATGAAGAAGTCCCTTTACTTGGTGAAGCCAGAGGCTATTACTCCGGCCTGATCAGCAACATGGAACGCGAAGTATATACGCTGGCAGGAGAAAACTCCGGCATCGTAGAAGATATCAATATTGAGTTTGAAGAACTTGACAGGGTTTTCAGCGAGTTGAAAGCCGACCTCAAAGATGATGCTGCCAACGAAGAGGTGCTGGAAGCCATGATACAGAATTACAGGATCAAGTTACAGGTCCTTGAAGAAATATTAATTCAGTTGAAAAGTGCAGACAAAAAAAACCATAAAGGCCATGAGAGCAAAAAAGTTATTTTATAAATTCCTTCTTGCCCTGGTGCTCACCGGCTTTATGCCGGGCCCGGGTGCGCTGGCTCAGCAATATGAGAAGAGCCGGAAGCTGACCAAGGAATTTCCCATTACAGCAGAAACCGATGTGCAAATCATCAATAAGTATGGAAATATACATATTCTCCCCTGGGATAAAGACTCTATTCGCTTTGAGATCAGCATCAAGGTGGAAGCCAGCAAACAATCAAAAGTGGACAGAACTTTTGAAAGCATAGAAATTGATTTTTCTGAATCTTCCTATTATTTGATCGTACAAACAGTTTTTGACAATAAGAAAAGTTCATTCTGGTCGGATGTCAGCGATTTTACCAATTCAATGCTGAACAGCGGCAGCAATGCCCAAATCGACTATATCGTTTATGTTCCTGTAAAAAACAAACTCACCCTTGAAAATAAATTTGGCAATATTTACATGACCGATCATCTCGGAAAAACACTTATTACAATTTCAAACGGTGACTTCCGGGGCGGGAGTTTTGCAAAG
>JAVCCX010000270.1 GCA_030765245.1 Candidatus Zophobacter franzmannii
CGACAAAGCGATTGAAACTCGGAAACCTGCTAAAAGGGGAAGACCGTCTAAAAATAAAAAATCCTAATTTTCAATTTTCAAAAGTTACTGGGTCCATTTCGAAAACATAGGGTCCCTTTTCAGTACCATCCTCATACCCACTATTATCAACCTTTTCAATATCATCGGATGTGTTAAGTTCAGCATCATCACCGACACCACCACTTAACAGCTCGTCGTCCGAATCCAATTCCAGATTATAAAATTGATATAGTTCACCGCCTACAATCCACCTATCAATTGATGCGCCAAAGCATAATCCTGGATCTCTGCTAATGAACTATTCGTTATGAAACAAATAGTTTCTACAAGAGGTTTCTCTTTGTCTCAGAGTTTTTACGAGCCTGAAAAAATATTAAAGGGCTATAAACAAACCTTCTTTTGTTTTCTCCACTTTTTTCTCTTTCTTCAAATGAAACATATTATTTGAGATCTGTTTACCGGTAAAACCAGTTTTTTCCTGCAGATCTTTGGTGTTAATACCATCTTTGTTCTTTTTGATAGTCTTGAGAATAGTAGCTTTCACTGATTTTTGTGGCTTGGACTTCCTCTTGGCTTTTTTGGGCTTTGAGGACTTTGAGGTTTTAGTTTTAAGATTCTTCTTGGTCTCAAGGTCAGGATTGGTTTCTATATCAGACTTGGGATCAATATTCATATTGGGTTCAATATCCGGTGTGTCTTCAACTGTATAATCAACCTTTTCAAACATCCCAATCAGATCATTGATTCGTTTTGAAAGTTTTTTAAAGGGTTTCTGGAACAATTCAGTTGTTTCTTTGTCTAATTCGATGGTAATTTTCATGTCTCTTCCTCATAGTAATGAATAAAAATTGAAAATATAAATATCAATCAAGAAATTAAGATAAGGCACATAGAAAAAAAAGCAATACTCTATATGTCTCCAACTGTTGGTGTAATATTAATCACTCATAATACTTGCGGTTTCATACCTGTTTTAAAGGGGTTCTCTGCGAATGGATGACAATATCACCAGAGGATTTATCGGGTTGGTTTAGGACGGTTTTTTAGGGGGATTTCCAATATAGCTTGGGGATAAAATCTGATACCTTTTGAGGGGGTTGATAATTTTGGATATGGTGTGGATTTACAGGGATAGTCCGGGGTCTATTTTGAATTCTGGAAAGACCGAACTATAGTCAGTAGTCTGCTCCTGGCTCACATTGTTTTTATATATTATATTTATATGTAAGAATAAAGATATTTTTTGTTTAATATAAAATATCTATTGTGCGACAATTATCTTGTCCGGTTGACGACAATTAACTTGTCCGGTTATTCGTGATAGAACCCCGACACTGAAATTCATTTAAATGGAGGTGTCAGCCAGTGTCGGGAAAACCAATAACCG
>JAVCCX010000034.1 GCA_030765245.1 Candidatus Zophobacter franzmannii
AACCGGACTAAAAAACAAATAAAAATAAAAAAGGAAAATAAAAATGAAAACTAAAAAACAGGGTTTCACCCTCGTCGAAATCATGATCGTTGTTGCGATCATCGGTCTGCTGGCTGCCATCGGTATCCCATCGATCCTGAATGCCTACTCCAACTCACAGACACAGGCTAAAGCCCGTAATGTGGCTGAAGTTGAAAAAGCTAAAGGTGTCCTGACTCTCCCGACGAGCTCACAGCTTCCGGGCGCAATGAACCTGACAGTCACCGATGCTGACCTGTCTGCCGGTTCCTACCTGACCAACCTCTGCAGCGCTCTGAGTATTTCTGCTCTGAGCGAACTGACTGTTGGCGACGATGCCATCGCAGTTGGCACACTGGCCACCAAAGCTTCCTACTAAACTTTTGTAGATTGCTTGAAAAAACCGTCCCGATTTCGGGACGGTTTTTTTGTGTCATTCGCTAGGAAAATTAATGGTCTTTATTAGCTCCTTCGCCTGTGATCGGCGGGTTCCAAACGGGTCAGGTAATTTTAAAATCGCCTGCAGATCCTTCAGCGCATTTTCGTTCTGCTCCATCCGCAGATAAAGTTCAGCGCGAAGCTGAAGAACTCCCGCTCGCAAAACCAAATCGTTTGCCGTCCCATCCACCACAGCTGAATAATCCTGTTCTGCCGCCTCGAGCTCCCCGGTCTTCTCAAAAACCCAACCGCGGACCCACAACATTCTCATCCGGTCGCGTTGAGAAAATTCAGGCAATGAAAATGCGATACGCCATCCCGAAAAAGCTTCATCGTATCGACCCGTTAGAGCAAGAACGACCGACCGATTATGCCACGCCTGAATATACCCAGGATTAATCCGGATCGCCGCATTGAAGTGCTCGAGCGCTTTCTCATACCGTGCCTGCTGCTTAAAAGCCAAGCCAGCACTGTTGTGCGCCCGAGAATTATCTTCATCCACTGCCACTGCACTGCTCCATAACGTCAAACTGTCCTGCCAGGAAACCGACCACACTGCACTCTGTATTCCGAATAAAACCAGCAAAGCGGCCAAGACACCCAGAATAATGCGACGGAAGCCCGTCAAACCCGCCAAAAAAACAGCCGTAAGAACTGCAAAAGGGATCGCCGCCAAATAGATGAAACGATCCGCAAAAAGCTGCGCCCCGCTTTGCGTGATCCCCAACATAGGAAAAATGAGCAGCAACGAAGCCCCTGCCGCAACGATCACCAGACGCAACGGACGCCTGAACAAAAAAAGAGCAACACCTGCGCCGGCTGTTAAAACAAAAACCAGGATCAGAGCCCAAACAGAGGGGTGCTTATAGTACAGAGGTGAAAGCGTCAGAGGGAAAATGGTTTTCCACAGATAAAACCAGACGCTATATATGGCCTGCCCAATTCGTTCTGGCACCCCATAGGCCTCGACCGTAGCCATTCCCCCATCCATATTCTTCGACAAGAACGCCATAATTCCCGCCAGCATCGACAACAGAAAAAATGGAATTTTTTCGAACGCACAATAAATAGCCCGGCGAGTCGATGTGATACGCCTCAATGGAAACCAGTCGATGAGAAGCAGCACAGGCGGAACCATCATCGCGATTCCTTTTGTTAAAACGGCCAGCGCAAAAAAAAGCAGTGCGCCCAGCGGATATCGATTTTTTGAAACTGCCCGCAGATAAAACAAACAGGAGAGAATGCACCATGCAGTCCCCAGCAGATACCCCCGTGTTGCAAGCCATGCCACGGCCTCAACCCGCAGAGGATGAATTGCATAAAGAAGCGAGGCAATACCGGCGGCGATCATCTCCACCCGTCCTGCGGGTTTTTTCAAAAAATGCAGACACAGCAAATACACCAGAGCTGAATTAAACGCATGTAAAAGCCAACTTGAACCATGCCACCCATTTGGATTCATATCCCAAACGGTATAATCCAACGCATAACTCACCCAACTCAACGGCTGCCAATGACCATAGAAAAAGGTAGTGCACATCCACTGCCACTGCTCCAAACCCAACCCGCGAAAATAGGGGTTTTCAACAAAAAGAACATTGTCATCCCAGTTCAAAAACTGCCCGTTGAGAACCGGAAGAAAGACAATCGCGGTTAAGACTGCGACCAAAAATGCTCCAATAACAGGTTTTGCTTCATTTTTCATAACACTCTTTTTAATCCATCGGCTCCGATTTCTCCAGTTCTATTATTTTACCTATCCGACCGGCACAAACTGTGCTTAACTTTATACTGAATCTGACCGGAGAAACCCTATTATGAAAAAAGCATTCACTTTAGTTGAAATTCTTATCGTTGTGTCGATCATCGCGCTTTTGGCGGCGGTCGGAATCCCCTCCTTCATTAACTCCCGACAGGGCGCGGAG
>JAVCCX010000003.1 GCA_030765245.1 Candidatus Zophobacter franzmannii
ACACTTAGTTGGAATGCAGATGCAGTTGCTGATGGTTATTATGTGAACTTCGGTACAGATAATCCACCAACAGATGTACTTAATATGTATGGCAATGGTGCTTTGACTACTCTTGATGTATCAGGTCTTGCAGGTGCGACTACCTACTATTGGGAAGTAATTCCTTACAATGCTAATGGTAACGCTGTTGGTTTTGCAACTTGGAGTTTCACAACTTATGATAGTGCACCAAGTGAAGTAGCAATGATACTTCCTGCTGACTTAGCTACAGGTGTTAGTGAATATCCTACATTTACCTGGATTGCAGATGCATGGGCTGATGGTTACAACCTATATATCAGTGATGACAATGCAAACTTTGTAATGACTGATGTTGGCGCTGTTACAGGTGTAACACTTACAACACCACTCAACTATGAAACAATGTACTACTGGTATGTAACTGCTTACAATCCAAACGGCGAAAGTCCAGCTCCTTTAGCTATCCGTAGTTTCACAGTTCAAATCAATCCTGACTTTGGTGGCGATGGAACTCTCTATGGTGGTTACTACTTTGCTAATAGCACAGTTGATGGTGGTGGCTTTGGTTATCAACCAACCTTTGATTGGATTGACATTTCTACTACCGGTACAACATTCTCACTTTCAATTGATGGGTTACAGACTGCTATTCCTATCGGCTTCACTTTTAATCATTTCGGCGTTAACTATACAGAACTTACTGTTGCAGCCAATGGTACTGTTCAGTTCACAGGATTTGATTCTGATTGGGATTCAGCTGGGAATTTATTTATACCTGATGCTGCAACACCAAATGATTTGATTGCTTTAATTGCAATGGATTGTGATCCATCTCAGATTCCAACTCTATTCTATTATGATAATGATGCCGATGGCAATTTCGTATTCTCAGCATACATGTGGAATGATTATAGTGATATAGCAGAATTTGTTGATGTACAGATGATTCTCTATCCAAGTGGAAGAATTAAAATCCAATATCAGAACTATATGAATCCTTATGGAGATACAGGTTTAAACTCAATCCTTGGAGATGCTTGTATCGGGATTGAGAATGCAGATGGGACAATCGGACATCAGTATAGAAACAATGGTGATGGCGGACCTATGTTAGATGACATGGCTTTATGCTATGCTATGACAGCAGAAGGCCTTGCAGAACCAGTTGCTGGCTTAGATGCTCCAACAAACCTCGTACTTACATATGACCTAGGTCTTATGAACCTTGTATGGGATTCAGTTCCAGGTGCAACAATGTACAATGTATAT
>JAVCCX010000360.1 GCA_030765245.1 Candidatus Zophobacter franzmannii
ACGTAGCAGGTTTTGGAGCACTTCTGGCAGACACACTTAAAGTATAATCGACCTGTTGTTCAACTTTGACTGGATACAAAGCAAAGTTGAAACTATCGACATCTTTGGATGTATGCATCCTGAGAGAATTATGTCCTGTAACTGATGTCCGAGGGTCTATGAAATAAGTCAGTCCTCTCCCCTCACCCACATTAGCATAACAACCGGAAGGAATTCCTGCAGCAAAGTTTCGTTCAAAACTAGGATTTATAATGCGTTCATCATGATTGGGGAGATAATGAGGATGATTAGCATAATAGATTCGATATATTCTTACTCCATAATTATCTATATAATCATTAATCACACCGGACTTAACATCAACAGACCTATTCTCGAAGAGAACTTCAGCCTTACCGGTAAATTCATTAGGTGTGTTCAGTTTGAGCTTTGTAGGTGTGTTTTCTCCATTCACAGAGATAAATATAGCACTATCACCGGATCTAAAACCTTTTGAAGTAATGCTCAATGTACCATCATCAACAGGAGGATTCACTTCTCCACTAAAGAGCCAGTGTATTAGCTGTTGCATTTCAAGCATTGCTTCGCTACCTTCGTTCCATAATTGTGGAGACTTTGGAAAACCGTTAAGACCTTTACGGATGAAGAACTGATATCCTGATGCACCATTAAGGAGCGATAGATAAAGCATTGAACGCATCTCACCGGTAGTTGGTTCTCTACGCCACCACTCACTTCCACCAAAAGCTTGAGGAACATTCCAGACAAGTTTCTTAGGGAAGAATTCATTCGTAAGTCTATGGGTTACTTTCTCAACTTCATACACTTCTCGTACCGGGATAGGATATGGATCCGCCATTGCAATATCAAGCGCATTTGCATACTTCTTTGCCTGAGAAGCCTTCATGAACACAATCGCAATTGGATGATAAGGATCAATAGCCTTGATTCTATTGTATATCATTTCCAGGTAGTCAGGCTTTACTCCATTAGCATAGGGCTCATCACTGATATACCAGCTAAGAAGAGCAGGATGATTCATTATCGCTTTCACTTCGTCATCGAGTAATTTGAGGGTCTTCTCCAAATCAGTGAAATCATGGTCCTTGAGATTTACTCCTCCCCCACCAGCAACACTAAGAAGGTTATAGTTTACCTTCATCCCCAGGTCATACGCTTTATCAAGATATGCTATTCGTTCGTGTCTAGTTTCGGGAACAATCTTTTGATAAGGGGAGATTAGATTGAAACCACTAACAACCTCCTCTTCCATTAAGGTCGGTTGTACGGGTGAATAAGTATAAAAACCTGCTGAGAAGAATGGCAATCCGTTTGTGACTAACAATCCCTTAATCCTATCTATCTTTACTGCGTTGTAACGCTCCTCCAATTTGGTAATGCCTACTTTTAACTTAGAGCTAGAATCTGCTTCATACACTACAACATCAAGAGAATCAGTCCCTATTGGTAATTCTGATATTGGGTATTCAAAAGCAAGGATTCCCTTTCGTAATTGTTCCATCTGAGATTTGAGGATAATTGTTCCACTAATTAGAACTGAGTCAACTCGGGGGTATTCAGATAACCCACATAGCAGAAAAAGTTTAGCAGTATCTTCAATGGTATAGAAGTCCTGCCCTGAGTAGATATTTATATTTGTAGAAAATAGATTTATTGAAAGAATGAGAATCAATAATACAAGTTTAGTTCTCATAAAAGGCTCCTAAGTTATAATGGGTATAATTAGACACACCTTTGTTTATGCGTCAATAAGAAGTTTGAGATTTTAATAGG
>JAVCCX010000273.1 GCA_030765245.1 Candidatus Zophobacter franzmannii
AGGGTGTATTGCTTGCAGAGCTTGCAAAGATGGTAAAGTAGAATATTGTGTTGTTCAGGATGGATTGCATGATGTATACAGTAAAATAGTCGAAGCAGATGTCCTTATGTTTGGCTCTCCAATCTACATTGGGCACCTTACCGGGCCTATGAAAACATTGATTGATCGTTTCTATACTTTTGGAAGACAGGATTATACAGTTAGAATCCTTCCCGGAAAAAGATATATAAATGTGATAACCTCAGGCTCAGGTGGTGATGCTTACAAAAGCGTAATGGAGTTCTTAGACAGTTGGTTAAGCAAGTTTTTCAAGATGGACAAAATTGGCTCGTTATTGATTGGAAATATCATTAATCCGGACGATGTTGAAAATTCAGAGAAATGGTTAGAAGAAGCAAGGAGTCTGGGACAGTCAATTTGAAGAGTTAACTGACTGTAAATACAAAGGTTAATATTTTTTGCTTGACACTGGTATGATACACTTGATTTTTACATTTCGATAAATACTTGATAATTTTTAAGGAGAGATAAATGAAAAGAACATATCAACCTCATAACAGGAAGAGAAAGAACAAGCACGGTTTTCGTGAAAGAATGAGTACTGCTAGTGGCCGTAAGGTTTTAAGCAGAAGAAGAGCTAAAGGTAGAAAGACCCTTACTGTTTAAGCTTTTTTAATGCAATTTATAAAGAAGAGGAGCGAATACCTTCACTTTCACAAGGCTGATCGGGTGGTTCGTTCCCGTTTCTTTATTCTAGCAATTTTAAATAATACAATACAAACTGAATTTTCATTAGGGATAACCGTTAGTAAAAAAGTAGGCAATGCAATCATAAGAAACAGAACTAAAAGGCGGATCAAAGCTTGGTTACGCCAAACTGATTGCGAATTTCCAAACAATCTTTCGGTGAATATTATTGCCCTAAATAAAGCAGGAACAGCTGACTGGAATAGTATCAATGAAGAACTCGATAAAACTTTTAATCGCTTAATAAAATTGGCAGGAGAATGAAACTACTGAACTCTCTACCAATACTATTCATCAATTTTTACAAAAGGTTTCTATCTCCGATACTACCACCTTCCTGTAGGTTCACACCAACATGTAGCACATATTCCCTTCAAGCTTTTAGGAAGTCTAACTTCTTTAGGGCTACTTATTTATCAGTTAGGCGTATTTTAAAATGCCACCCATTTCATGCCGGTGGTTATGATCCCCTACCTTAATTTTTTGCAGGAGACTTATTTTGGATAAAAGAACGATATTAGCTATTGTCTTAATAGTAATTGTCTATTTTGTAAGCAACCAGTTACTTTGGAAAAAGAATGTAC
>JAVCCX010000194.1 GCA_030765245.1 Candidatus Zophobacter franzmannii
CGTCTCAAATGGCGGTAGGGCACCAAATTCTATTTTCCCCTGATCACAATGACCGGTAAACTTAAAGGCATTATCCAGAAGGTTCTGAATGGCAGCCCGAAGCAATCGAACGTCACCATTGGCATACAAATCCGGCTCAATAATACATTCTACATGCCGTTCCGGTTGGGACTTATGTAAATCTGTCATAATCGTTTTAGCTAAAGCACTTAAATTTACACGTTTCCACTTGACCTTGTTCCGGGTCGTTCGGGAAAGTTCCAAAATACCATCAATAAGCTGCGCCATGCGTTTGCTGGCGTTGCGCACCCGCTGTAGGTAGTCTTTCCCCTGATCATCAAGCTTATCGGCATAATCCTCAAGCAAGACAACGCTAAAACCGTCCATACTCCGCAGCGGTGCCCGCAGGTCGTGAGAGACAGAATAGACAAAGGATTCGAGTTCGCTATTAGCCGTTTCCAGCTGCTTGGTGCGATCCTTGATGCGCTGTTCCAGCGTATGGTTAAGCTCTTTGATTTGTTCTTCAGCCTGTTTGCGATCTGTGATGTCAAGAAAAACTACAATACCAGCGATTATTTTATTATTTTCATAAATAGGACATGCTATTGCATCACAAAATTTATGTGAACCATCTTGATTCTTGACGATAAATTCCTCTCTTATTTCTATTCCTTCAACGATAGCTCTAACAAGGGGCAATTTATCAATTTCATATGGCTGTCCGTCAATCTTTAAGACTTGCCAATTATTAAATGCATCCTTTGGGATGAAGACAAGATCATCTGTCTCGCCACCTCGCAACCCTAACCCTTCGGGATTGCAATAATAAATATTTATGTTTTCATCAGCCAGGGCTATGCCAACAGAGGCCTGATCAATAGCTGTTTTCAGTATTAATGCTTCTCGCTCTATTTGCTTACGTTCGGTGATGTCCTCTACGAATGCTGTCCCAAATCTGGTGTTTCCCTCAGCGTCCATGATCCCAGTAGCGTGGACGGCCACCTCGATCATTGCACCGTCCTTGCGAATATATTTTTTCTCCATGGAAAAATTTGTCGTTTTCAAAGAAAACATGTCCTGGAAGAGCTTTTTGTTCTTGGGGCGATTATCTGGGTGCGTCACATCAAAAAAGGAAA
>JAVCCX010000033.1 GCA_030765245.1 Candidatus Zophobacter franzmannii
GGTTTATTTATGGAAACAAACAAAAAGAAAAGCAAAGAAAAAAAGCCGCAAAAAGTATCGCAAGACAACGGTAATATATCGATAGATATCGGAAGAAAAGGTGATAAAAAAAGAAGCTGGGCAATGCTCACTTTTCCTGCACTAATAATTCTTTTTATTGTTATTCGGTTGTTTATTGATCCTAAAGCTTTTTTAGAGGAGATAAGTGTATTCATATCTATCATTAGATTCTTGATATGGGGATTTGCAATTTTTTTCGTTCTTCAGCCGTTTGTTAATTTCTTAGAAAGAAAATTTTATAAGATTAAAGCTGGAAAACTATTTTCTATGCTAATAGTATATATTATATTTTTAGGCATACTGACTGCATTTGCGCTATTGCTTTTACCTTTAATAGTAAACAATGTATTAGAGATAACAAAACTTATACCAGAATACATGGAGAGCTTCGGAGAATTTTTAAGTGATGCAGGAATTTGGCTTGAAAGGCTAAATATAATTGGTCTGGAGGCAAAAGTTCAAGATACTCTTCTTGGGATTGTAGACACGATAACAAATAGCATTGGTGATATAAGCCTTTACATATTAGGAACATCATACAGCCTGTTTAGAGGGGTCTTAGACTTTCTTATCGGTATTGTTATTTCGATATATATGTTAGTCGAGAAGGAATCACTAAAACGAAGAATTAAAAAACTGACATATAGTTTGTTTAGTAAAGAAAATGCAGATAAAGCATGTCTAACATCGAATAAAACAGGAATTATTTTTAGGAAATTTATCATAGGTAAAACCATAGATTCTTTGATTGTTGGCGTGGTTTCTTATTTTGTTTTGTTAATAATAGGTGCTCCAGTGCCGTTGCTTCTCGCTGTTATAATCGCAGCAACAAACATGATACCGACTATAGGACCAATAATTGGAGCTATTCCATGCTTAATAATTACGTTAATTATAAGCCCGGTAAAAGCTATATGGGTGCTGGTCTATATTTTAATTGTCCAAGCAGTAGACGGGATGATCTTAGGACCAAAGATTTTGGGTGATACTGTCGGGCTAAAACCTTTTTATATTATAATTGCTGTTTTAGTTGGTGGCGGTTTGTTTGGCATAGCAGGCGCTTTTTTAGGGACACCCACCTTGGCTGTTATAAAATTTATGCTAAATGATTTTACTGCTAAGAAATTAGATGATAAGAAAATAGTCATTACCTAAAACATATGTGTTGAAGATTTTTAAAAGGTTAAAAAAGGTTATCTTTAACATTAGATAACCTTTATTTTATATAATATTAAGACATATGCCTTGCTCTAAACCCTGCTCCGATATCCTTTGCAATCTTCTCGCATGATTCAATTTTTTTATCGCCGATAAAATCCACGACAGTTAATATAGTTTCAAAGCCATATTCAACACTTTTTTTTGCAAAGTCAATAATATTTTTATATGCATTTTCTCCATATTTACTTTGACAATTCTCTTGATAATCTTTGCTGTTATCTGTATTTAGACTTATCGAAAATATATCAATAAGATCAATAAGCTCTGGTAATATATCTCTATTATGAATCATATTTGCTTGACCGTTGGTGTCAACCTTAATTTTTATTCCGTTTCCCTTAGCAAATAATGATACCTCTTTAATTATATCA
>JAVCCX010000405.1 GCA_030765245.1 Candidatus Zophobacter franzmannii
TTTTCTAAAATCATCAACAACATCCTGTGACTTTGCCTTTAAAATATAAGACCGGGAAATTAGTATATAATCCCCGGTTTTTAAATTATGCTGCAACATTCGAAAAGCTTCCCTAAGTAGCCTTTTTGCTCTGTTTCTGTCGACTGCGCGTCTAAAAATACGCTTTGGAGAAACAACCCCTGCGCGTACACGACTTTCATCTTCAATATATTTCTTATAAACTAAAGTAATATATTTTCCATGAAAACGCTTATTCTTCCCCGTAAAAATTTCATTGAAATCTTTTTGGTTCACAACTCGCTGTTCTTTACCAAATTTATATTTCATTACGGTTCTGTATGTTTAATGTTTTTAGTTCTAACAAACTTATAAACAATCTATTAGAACTAAAGAATACAAATACAATCGCTAAAACTATACACTTAGTTTTGCACGACCTTTAGCACGTCTACGATTAATTATAGCACGACCACCTGGTGTTGCCATTCTAGCTCTAAAGCCAATTTTACGCTGTCTCTTTATATTCGATGGCTGGTAAACTCTCTTCATATTAATAACCTTTCTATTCTATTCAAATCAAAGCGGAGTATATTACCATTTTATCCCCATTTGTCAAGACTTGAGTCCTTTTTTTTACAAATATCTTTGTTCCACTTAAAAAAAACAAACCAAAATTTCAAATACACCATCCTCTTATATATCATCTAAGTCCTTATTACTCACCCTGTTCTCTTCCGCTACAGCGGAATTCCCCAACTCGCGCACTCGCAACTTATAACTTGTAACTTCTTCCCCCCCCTCTTCCTTGGACATTCTCCTTCTCTTTCTTAACTTGGATATTGAGTGTTGGATATTGGTTATTGGATATTCACTTTCTCCTTTCTTAATTTATTCCTTGGACATTCTCCTTCTCTTTCTTAACTTGGACATTGGGTGTTGGATATTGGTTATTGGATATTCACTTTCTCCTTTCTTCCTTTCCCAAGGACTTTAAAGTCCTTGAAAAATGTGCTGCCCATAAATGGATATGCGATATTCCACCCATTGTCATCAAGTAGTTAGCTTTTGTTTAATGACTTTTTTTTTGATAAACAAGAAAATTATTTTCAGCGGACACCAAGAACGTATTAGCTTCTCCCGCCTTGGCAGGGCGTAGCCCAACGGTGGAAAACTGATGTTTAGGAGAGGTCACCTCGCTTGCGAGGTGGGAGAGGTTCCTCCCCTTTGTGTACAGAACAGTATTGATTTGCACGAAGGGAGGGTCAGCGTCCCTGCTGACCAAAACAGCATTCAACCGAAAAATTAAGGAAAAATAAGGTTCTCAAAAAAAA
>JAVCCX010000307.1 GCA_030765245.1 Candidatus Zophobacter franzmannii
CGCGTGCAGTGTACTCAGGCGCACATACAGAGAGGGGGAAAGCCGCTGGGTTTTCGCGGCTGCGCTGTAGTGCTCATACAGCCGGCAGGCCTGTTCATGCCCTGAGCGGTTCGTGCACAGCGTGCCCAGCAGGAGATCGGCGATCCGGTGAAAATTGGGTGAATTCGGATCGCGGCCGTAGATTGTAAAAAGCTGCTGCAGGGCTGTTGTATTGGCGGGGTCGCATTGCAGCACCTTTTCGAAAAGGCTGCAGGCATCAGCAACCTGAAGCTTCCCCATGCATTCCATCGCCTGCTCGATAAGCGGTGAAACCCTGTCAGGGACATCCTGTTGAAATAGTTCTTCTGCTGCTGCGACACCGTGGGTCTTCAGACAGATAATGGCGGCGAGCGCACCGCCGATAAAGCCGCCTATATGCGCCAGATAGGCCACGTTGCTCATACCGCCCCAGAACAGCTGATAGAGTTCATTTCCGATCCAGACCGGCAGCAGCGCAAGTCCGTAGATTGAGCGGTAGCCGAAATAGAAGCCGAGTGAATAAAAGACTTTTATTTTTTTAGTTCCGTACAGTACCGCGCTGGCACCCATTACTGCCGAGATGGCACCGGAGGCGCCAACCAGCGGTAGTGTGCTGTGCCAGTTGAACAGCCAGAACAGCCCTACAGCTGCGAGACCTCCCGGAAGATAGATTCCCAGAAACCAGCGGCGACCGCTGCCAAGCTCCACGATACAGCCCACCAGCCACAGTACCAACATGTTGCCGAACAGATGGCCGAATCCTCCGTGCAAAAACATATGGGTGAACATAGTTTCAAGGCGTGGGTGGGCGGGAGTAAAGCCGAAGCGCCAGACTACGTTCTTTGAAAGCATCTCCGTATACGTGCGGCGCATGTCCCGCCATGCCGCATATTCATCATGGTCGGGGGCTATGATCTCTCCGCGTTCGAGCTTTTCCTGAAAGGCGCTGTCCTGCATCATTTTCCGGAGGAAAATAGTATGCTGCCGGGGGAACATTTCCTGTACGTCCGGGAGCTGGGCCGATGCGGGCTGTCCGTCCCTGAGAATGTCCATATACGCGTTAAGCTCGATAGTCTCAAGACCGGATTCACTGTAGTAGTCCGCTGCCTTGTAGTAATTTTCATCATCATTAAGCTGGAACGTGAAAAAGATCAGGCAGTTGATGACGATTAAGGCTATGGTGATGACAGGCGGTTTGCGCTTGATCTCAGCGCCCATAACGGGGATTACGAACATAGTGCACCTTTGTTGTACCGGACACGTACAGGTAACAGCGTACCGGATTAACAAGTTTGTTTGATTGTACCTGGGAAGATACTATGGGCCACTCGAAAATACTATTCCTTTTACCTGCAGTGTGAATGCAAGCAAGTCATGTCTTCGCATGAAATAATCCGGGGGCACCCTATTCATTAAAAAAGGGAGGAAATGGAAATGGTTCTAATTAATTAGAGAACTTTTTTAAGTTTTTCCAACAGGCCTTCAACTGAAGAAAAGATACAATCGCAGGAACAGTCGATCATCAGGTTGACCTGCGCGCCGGGAACATCTCCGGCGCTTCTAAAGTCAGTCCGTATTCCA
>JAVCCX010000251.1 GCA_030765245.1 Candidatus Zophobacter franzmannii
GCAGCCAGTAGTCAGTGCAACAGTGTCCGCTGGTCGGCGGGGAATGTGTCTTCGTGTTGCTTGTTGAGGAGGAGGATGGCGTGCTGAGGGCGACATGGCAAGCAGAACCTGGGTGTCGGGGCACAGCTCCGCCGTGGGGCACGCTTCTGCCCGGCCCCGGAGGGGTGCCCCGAAGGGGCAAGGGCAGAAGCGTGCCCCACGGCGGAAGAGTTTGTGTTAAGCCCCACTCTTCACGGGGCAGAAGCAAGGAAGGCGGCCATCTTTTCCCGTGGCGTCATCCATCCCAAGCATTTCCGAGGCCGGTCATTCAGAAACGTGTCAATCCGTTTGAGTTCGGCTTTTCCGATATTAGAGAAGGACGATTTCTTGGGATGCAGCCTGCGGACCAGACCATTCGTGTTCTCGTTCGTGCCGCGTTCCCAGGAGTGATAGGGCATGGCGAAGAACACGTCCATACCAGTCTTCTGTGCCACTTTCTCGTGCCAGGCAAACTCTTTGCCGTTGTCGAGCGTCAGGCTCAGTCGTGCAGCCAGGGGCAGAAGCCCAAACGCCCTACAGATCGCCGTAGTGACCTCCTTGGCCTCCTTGGTTTGCGTTCGATCGAGAAGTGTAAACCGCGTGCTTCGCTCCACCAACGTCACCAGATTGCCAGTCTTGTTCGCCCCGTTAATCAGATCCCCCTCCCAGTGCCCGACGCTCGCCCGTGTCTCGACCTCGGCTGGCCGTGTGTCGATCATGCGTCGGTTCGGAATGTGCCCCCGCTGGTGCCCATCGTCCCGTGGGCAGCGCCGGCGACGCTTGCGCCGAGCGCGAGGAAGGTTCTTCCACAGGTTCCCGCCAGCCTTGGCATCAGCGTAGATGTGCTTGTAGATCGTCTCCTTGCATACCCACGGACGCCCCTCAAGCCGAGCGCGTCCACTGATTATGTCGGGGGTCCAACCGTCCTGAAGACGACTCTCAGCGTCTGCTTTCACCTCCTCAGTGAAGCGCCGCGGTCCCGGCCGCTTGGCCCGCTCCTGCGCCATGGTGTGCGCCTGCCCCGGCTGATAGCCATTCCCGCCAGTGTTCCTGGCAACCTCCCGACAGATCGAGCTCGGCGCACGATCCAACCGACGGGAAATCTCTCGCTGCCCGTACCCGGCTTGACGCCACATCCGGATCAGCCTACGTTCTGTAGCGGTCACGCGTCTGTAAGTCACTGCGTCCTCCATGTATTGCTAGTACACGAAGAACGTACCTTACCGCGTGACCATTTTCATATCACAAGTGTTGCGCTAGCCGCTGGCGCGCGGGCCAGGATATTGATATGTTGTAGAGTTGTCTTTGAGGTAAGATTCAGTAGAAACCTCCGAACTCCTTCTTGCCGCCTAGCGGGAACTTAAGAAACAGGAAACACAAAGATGAAGCAGATTCCGCTTGTCCATTTTATAAACTGGGAAACAGTTCCTGACGAACAGATAGACGCATACTTTTCCGAACTGAAGGATATGGGTGTAGATAATATCGTCATTCACCCGTATTGGTGGATGCGTGACGAAGAAAAGGGCACGTTTCTTGGAGTGGTCCATAAACAAATGCATTCTATCGGTATTGGCGGAACCTCCTGCCACGGCCTCTGGGGTAATGACTATGACATGAACTGCCCTGACGAGGAACGCCGTCGACAAGTAATTTCTACTCACGGCCGTTTCATGAACAGCGCTGCGGATATGGGATGCTTCACGTATACTATTCATTTGGGCGAACGCC
>JAVCCX010000157.1 GCA_030765245.1 Candidatus Zophobacter franzmannii
ACCCAGTTGAATTGCTGGAAATCAAACATTACTTGATGCTTGGTTCTCGATGCTTGATTTCCAGCAATTCAACTGGGTGACAGGCATCCAGATTATCGCTCACTGGAAATAGGAATAGCAAGTACCTCCTTAAGGGTATCAAGTTCTTCCAAAACTTTCCCTGCCCCAAGGACTACACAGTCAATCGGCGTTTCAGCAATGGTGACAGGCAGCTTGGTTTCCTCAGCGATAAGCCGATCGAGTCCTCGAAGGAACGCGCCTCCACCGGTCAGAACCATTCCTCTATCAACAATGTCGGCAGCTAGTTCGGGCGGAGTACGTTCGAGAGTCTGTCGGATGGCTGATAGTATCTCCGAAACAGGTTCCTCGAGGGCACTCCTGATCTCTTCCGAAGTAATGGTCATTGTTTTTGGCAAACCAGCGACCAAATCCTGCCCTTTTACTTCTATTGTCTCTTCTTCATCCAATACAAAGGCCGAGCCAATTTTTATCTTTATGTTCTCCGCAGTGCGTTCTCCTATAAACATGCTGTACTCTCTTTTGATATGCTGAATAATGGCATTATCCAGTTCATCTCCAGCAATTCGCACGGATTTGAAGACAACGATACCGCCCAATGAGATAACAGCGACCTCCGTAGTTCCACCGCCAACATCTACAACCATGTTACCAGTGGGTTCCTGTATGGGCAGTCCTGCGCCTATTGCAGCCGCCATAGGCTCCGTGATCAGATACACTTCCCGGGCGCCAGCTCGTTCTGCCGATTCACGCACAGCACGCCGCTCAACTTCAGTGATCCCAGAAGGGATACCGATGATCATTCTTGGACGGCTCATTCTACGACTGTTATGCACCTTTCTGACGAAATAGCGTATCATGCTTTCGGTTATTTCAAAATCCGCGATAACACCATCACGCATGGGCCTGATAGCTACTATATTGCTGGGCGTTCTCCCCAACATCCGCTTAGCTTCCACGCCCACAGCCCTTACGCGATTAGTTCCTCTCTCAACAGCAACTACAGATGGTTCGTTAAGTACGATCCCTTTTCCTCGTACATAGACCAGCGTACTTGCCGTCCCTAAATCTATAGCAATATCATTTGAAAACATCCCCCAGAGAAAGTCAAATATCATCTTGCTCGGCACCTCATAAGCTTATGATACATGACGCGCTATGGGTAGCGGCGTCAGCCCCATAACACGCTGATCATCACACATTATCTTGCCCTCATGAATATGCAGGGCAGTATCATTTCTTCCATCGAGATTCCGCCATGCTGGAATCCACCTTTGAACTGCCTTTTGTACTCATGGAACTGGTTTGGGTATACGAAATAGTAATCTTCCTTAGCCAGAATATAGTTTTTTCCCATACTGCCACCGGGCAGTTTATAGTCTTTTGGGTTTGTTATATGTACAGCCTCATTGGGATCACATCCCAGATTATGGCCTACCTTAAACCGAAGACTGGTGGAAGTATCTCTGTTTCCAAAGACTTTTGATGCCCGATTACTGAGTATAGAGCCATGATCAGAAGTGAGTATAACAACCGCATCTTTCCTTGAGATGATTCTCAATATCTCAAACAACGATGAGTGCATAAACCATGATTTGGTCAGCGATCTGAAGCCTGATTCATCAGGCGAGATCTCCTGCAAAATATCTATCTGAGAACGCTTGTGGGTCAGAATATCGATGAAGTTAACCACAAGAGCGGCTAAACTGACCCTGTTAGTCGAGGAAACGTGGTGAAGATACTCTTCTCCACCCCTTGTATCAAATATTTTAA
Source organism: Candidatus Zophobacter franzmannii (assembly GCA_030765245.1). Lineage (GTDB taxonomy): Bacteria > Cloacimonadota > Cloacimonadia > Cloacimonadales > JAFGVF01 > Zophobacter > Zophobacter franzmannii. The sequence continues at coordinate 1,792 of JAVCCX010000157.1, forward strand.
AATACTTCAGCGATGGTCTCAGGTTCAGCCCCATCTGCTCTATTTTGGTCTCAAGCATTTTCTTTTCGTGTTGGTTCGTGCTGGTTTCATCAGTCGGCATCTCATCCCAGAAATCT
>JAVCCX010000254.1 GCA_030765245.1 Candidatus Zophobacter franzmannii
GTTCATCAGCATGCCTTTATCCCCAATTGGAAACAGGAATATCCAATGGCAAAGAGGATTATGCGACTCCAAATAAACGATATGGTCGCCCTCGATACTGAAAATGGAGTGGAGTATTTCAGGGTTAGGATGACATCAAAAGAAGTTGTTTACTTGCGTCATCATCTTATAGCAAAAAAAGAGAAACATCTTGAGGACATAGGAGAACAATTTAGAGCCAATAAATTACAACAACTCAATGCACGAAAGATATCAGTAACAATAACAGGGAAGGTGAAAGACAGGTATAAATAAGACCTTTGTGGGAGGGTAATATGAACTATCTTGATATATCAAGAAACAATATAACTCTATCTAAAGAACGGGGCTTTATTCTGATAAAATCAGGAGATGAGCTTGTTTTGAAACGAGCGTTAGACAGTTTTGAGAGTATCATTGTGAGTGGGTTTGGGATAAGATATAGTCATAACCTTATTGTGGCACTATGTGAAAGAAAGATACCTCTCTTTATATGTGGTGCAAACTTCATGCCATGTGGTATTTTGGCAGGGATGACTGCAAATTATGACCTGTCCGGCAGACTGCGAGAACAGGTAAATGTGGGAGTCGGTCTACAAAATAGGCTTTGGCAGAAAGTGATTAAACAGAAGTTAAGGAATCAATATCTTGTTCTAAAAAGTCAAGGAGTTGATGATTTGGTTCTGTTAAAACTATCTGAAACTGTGAAGAGTGGGGATGTAGAGAACTTCGAGGGGCAGGGTGCGAGACGCTATTGGAAACAACTCTTTGGAAATGATTTTACACGCAACTTTGAAAAACCCGGGATAAATAGCTTTCTAAACTTTGGGTATGCAATTCTGAGAAGCACTGTTGTCAGGTCAATCACAGCATCCGGTCTTCACACCGGGATTGGAATACATCACTGTAACAGGCTTGACCCTTGGTGTCTTGCAGATGATATTATGGAGCCATATCGCCCCTACCTTGACTATCATCTCAAGAAAATGGGTATCGATGAGGACAGCATACTCACCCCAAATCTGAAGAAAGAGCTTGCGATCTTTATGGAACAGCCAAGTGAACTTAATGAGATGCAATTCACTCTCGTTAGTTGTATTCAAAAGACAGTGGACGCACTCGTTAAATCATTTCATAATTCCAAGAACCTGATTGAATATCCTGACTTTGACCAATGCTGAGTGGGTATCGACTTATGTGGATGATGGTCCTCTTTGATCTCCCTGTTGTTGATGCTAAAGATAGAAAAAACGCCTCCAAGTTTCGGAAGTTTCTTCTTGATAATGGATTTGAGATGTCTCAATTCTCTGTCTATCTTCGCTTTTGTGGGTCTCGTGATAAAATGAAATCCTATGTTAAGAAACTTGATGAAAATGCACCCCTGAAAGGTAAGATTACTCTCCTCTTTTTCACTGATAAACAGTTCGGATCTGTAATTAACATCCGTAATACGAAAAAGGAAAGAACTCCTCTTGCACCTGAACAATTGGAGATTATCTGGGAAGATTTGTAAGCTTGATATAGGTGGAACTTACCGTCATTCAGTAAGTTCCACCCGTCATAGTAAAGTCATATAGGTTTTGGTGTCAAGCTGTAACTA
>JAVCCX010000172.1 GCA_030765245.1 Candidatus Zophobacter franzmannii
CCTTGGACCCCCCGAATTCAGGGCCCGATCGCCTGGGATCAGATAGTTTTCTTGTCAGCGTCTCACATAAAAATGACCTCCAGCCCGGCATTCATAGACAATATGTTATACTTGTTGCTCGACAAACCCAGGGCCAAAGCCAAGCTCAATGACAAAACACTATTAAGAGGATATGGATATGATCTTCAGAAATCACCAAGCAATCACTCTAACAACAGATGAAATGGACTTTGAAGTGGACCGAAAAGCCCAGAAATGTGGATTCGACAATTCCTCTTTCCCTGAAAGAAACTGGCCGCCGCGGCGTCATGTTCCTTTTTCCTTCTTCACCACTACGGTTCTTCTGATGTGCCTCTTGACTGTTGTAACACCAGCAATGGCTCGGGAGTTCGATCACACGCACACTGTGTATGATGGTATAGCGCAACAGTGTGTCCAAAAAGGCCAGGTCAATTACAGGGGAATCAGAGCCAATCTCACACCTCTGAACCTTTACCTTGCTCAACTGGAGCGGGTTTCAGAAAAAGACTTTGATCTTTGGAAAGAGACTCAGCAAATCGCCTATCTCTCCAACCTGTACAATGCCTCCACGATAAAACTGATTCAAGACCATTATCCCGTAAAAAGCATCAAGGACATCGGCAGTTTCTTTAAAGGGCCCTGGGACCAACCTGCGGTCAGGCTTTTTGGAAAGGCCATTACCTTGAACACGCTTGAACATAGGATTCTGCGGGTAAAGTATGCAGAACCCAGATTGCACATGGCACTGGTCTGTGCGGCGAAAGGATGTCCACCCCTGCGCAGCGAAGCTTATACAGCGGAAAAACTCAGTGCACAACTGAATGATCAGGCCAAGCAATTCCTGAGTAATCCCATTAAGTTCCGCATTGACCGGCGCAATCGAAAGGTTTACATATCACCCATTTTCAAGTGGTATGGAGAGGATTTTGTCAAAAAGTTCACGCCTAAGGCTGGATTCCGCGGTCTTGGTAAAACGATGCAGGCCGTGCTTAATTTCTGCAGTCAATATCTTTCGGATGCAGATCAGAAATATCTGGCAGCAGGTGACTATTCCGTTAAGTACTTGCCCTACGACTGGAC
>JAVCCX010000400.1 GCA_030765245.1 Candidatus Zophobacter franzmannii
AGAAATGATGCTTTAGCTTCATCGAGTTAATTTCCCCTTGCCCTATGAAAAGTGTTGATAACACTCTTCCGGTGGGGTGGGAGTGGTCGATTTTCAAACTTGAAAATAGGGTGAGGGGTTAGCATTTCTTATTTCCTTGAATTTGCCTCTGCAAACAACGCAGTTTGCACTTCCCCAAACCGCAGGTTTGCGTACCACAAGCATCTTGCTTGTGCGTTGACGGGCAACCCGTGGGATACATCCAAACAAATCACAACCCTGGCGGGGTTGAATATACCATCTTGCTCTTGCTTGTGCATCTACAATATAAAAAGGGACTGACACCATCAGCCCCTACAAGGCAAAAGATCAATCATAAACATTTGGGAAAATCCAGAGATAATTAGACACAATTTGATGAAATCCAATTCCTCATCAATACTTTCCTTCAATAAGACAGGAGATTTTATAATTAGTGACTTATGCACAACTTGTGGATAACTCGTGGCTTTCAACGGGAGACCCACGGGTGGGTAACGGGTAGCTAACGCGTGGGTAACGCGTCTCTACCAAGCGCGATGTTAGGATGTAATTGTGATACCTAATTATTTAGTGTTGATAAGTGACCCTTTAAAGTAGCTATCCAAGGGATTTTAAGGAAATCTCCTGTGAAGATGGGATGCTATATCTATTTTTCTTCATTGGCATTCCCCATTTTTTCATAGGATAAAGCCATCTGTCAAAACTAATTTCTGACCTTTCCGACCTGTCACGGCGTAACATTGTGAAGAAACAAACCAGAAAAATGCTATTGCTTAAGTAAGGTGTAGCTTAATTGAAGTACATCTTCACTATTTGAAAGGTCTAATGACCATTTAAAAGGTAAAGGTATAGGCTTACAGCAAAACTAATTTCTGACCTTTGGAACCTGTCACGGCGTAACATTGAGAAGACCGATGGTTGGGTGGAGCGAATCCTTGCAATGGTTAGAAGTATAATGAAAGGCGGGGTAGTTCTCAATTCTCCTCCCCGGAGGAGTGTCAGCTACTGCTGACGAGGTGGTTCTTAATTCCCATCTTGGCCTTGTTGTTATCAATTCTCCTCCCTCGGAGGAGTGTCAGCTACTGCTGACGAGGTGGTTCTTTTTAACCCATTGTCGCTACTACTGCCCCAAACTGTCGATGTTCACTTAGGTTTACCGGGGCGTAGCCTTTGGCGA
>JAVCCX010000422.1 GCA_030765245.1 Candidatus Zophobacter franzmannii
CAGTTCGCAAATTTTTTAAAAGCCGTTCGGAAATAAGAATTGACATAAAAATTGCCAACAACACCCATACAGAAAAAAGCTGGGCAAGCTCGGAACCAATACCATAGGAAGGTGGATTTTCTAACCGAATGGCACTGGCTGCAATTGGAAGGAATAAAGCGAGTGGCAGATAACTTGATGCAAAAATAGCAGCGTTTTTTCTGGTAAGCCTTTTTTCCTGATGCAATGAACGGAAATAAATGGCTAAATGCACATGCAACGTGGATGACGGCATGGCCACAAGTCCAAAGTAACCGAGACCGAGCATGCCCAATGAAATGGGCTCAGCTACAGAACCAAAAAGCCAGTTTAACAAAAGAGAAAGAAAATTGCCTGCGTTCCATAACAATACGGCAATAAGCACGACACCAAAGGCATAATCATCGTATCGTTTAGATTTTTTTTGCAGAGAAAGGCTTAACAGGATAATAGTTAGCGCAGAACCGAAACCGAATCCAAGTAATGTGATTATATCGTAAAGAGACATTGAGAAATTTGATATTTTCCAGACTGATTAAATTGTAATGCTCAAAAGTGAAAGCACTGTTTCAATGGGATTGTAAATTGTCACCTGGTCTGAACCCGCAAACAACAGCCCGACGGCCTTGTTGTCTTCGCTCACCAGCAGCGAACCGGAATCGCCTGGATTGGACATGTCGGCTGTAAGAATCTGATGCTCAAACGTGGCCACACGGTTTCCTCCATAGCCAACATCAATTGTGGCATCTAATACAGATATGTTACCTTGTGTTAGAGCAGTTGTCCGACCACTTTTTTTCACGGCCATACCAATTTCAGCAGCAACAGTTCCAGCTACTTGCCCAATTTTCAACACATCACTCAAAAGCATATTTTCATCAATTGGTTTGGCAACAGCGGCGTCCACTAAATTAGTAACAGTCTGTTGGCGCACCGGTTTTAAGCGAGTTGATGAACCGCTCGCTCGGGCAAACGAATTTAATAAAGAGGATATAAATCGGGCAATGGCACATTGATCGTCATCATCTTCGTTACCGCCACCGCCATCATCATTATTATATTGAATAGGAACAAAACGCAATAGCGTTGCAAACCGGTCCTGGGAATTTTTGCCGCCATCGGCTGCACCAGGCTGAAGAATAGTATCACCAATGTGGGCATTGTTGCTGTTTGCTAAAACATGGTTATTGGATAGCATCAACAGGTCACCGTTTTGCGCATCTTTAACAGGTGCTCCATAGGTTCCGGCCGTAATGGCATAATGTCC
>JAVCCX010000345.1 GCA_030765245.1 Candidatus Zophobacter franzmannii
GAAACGTCCGAAGGACTTTCTAACGTCAAAAAAGAGAGAGATGAACAAGTTTTCACCAAACAACAATTATTTTAACCATAATATTTTTACCTGATGAAATACACAGTTTATTCAGTGATCATATTTTTAACGGTGGTATTTTGCATCCCACAAGCCAAAGCCCAGCTTTACATGAAGTTCCTGGGCCATCGTTCCGATACAATTTACCCGAAACTTGTGGGTGCCGGCGAAAAGGAAAAAATGCACGTGTTCAACGAACTGGCATTTTATTATTCCATATTCCAGGCCGATTCGGCCATAAGCTATGCCGAAAGATCGTTGCAATTAGCCAAAAAATTTGATAACCCTTTCGAAAAAGCTTCGGCATACCGAAACATGGGAAATGCCCACGCGCTTATGGGGGATTATAGCCAGGCCTTTGTTTATCTTCAAAAGGCATTGGGGGTTTTTGAAGACCTCGGCCTTAAGCGAAAAATATTTGAGCTTTATTTCGATCTCGCGAAGCTTAACTACGATATTGAGAATTATGAACAAAGTATAGTGTATGGAAAAAAGGCAGGGCAAATTATGGAGCAGGAAGAAGCTATGGGGAAAATTATGGTGACCCCTTATGAAAAAGCACTGTATTTGGGCCTATTTGCAACGGTGTGGCGCGAAAGTAAAAATTATGACGTGGCCATCAAATATTATAAAGATTATATTAAACTGGCTAAATCGCTTGGGATTCCCGGCTTTTTTCATAGTACCTTTGTGGAATCCCTCGGCGAAACATATCAAAGCACCGGCGAACTTGACTCGGCACTAAAATATACCTATTTGGCGCGGACATACTTTGATGAAAATAAGGATAAACCGCCACAGGAGCATACAGGATATGAAAATGTAATTGGCATAATATGGAATAACAAAGGAAATCCTGATACAGCCATATATTTTCTGCGCCAGGGCCTGGCCAACGACAAAAGGAAAGGCTCTTTATTTTATACTTCCTTTGATGCCCAATATCTCGGAGATGCTTTTATGTCGAAAAAGTTGTACGACTCGGCCATGCGTTATTATATGGTAGGATTAGATTACTCGAACCAACTTTACCATCAATTAATGCAGGAACGGTCGGATGCGAGTCAGCAGATTGTGTACTCGGGCTACC
>JAVCCX010000125.1 GCA_030765245.1 Candidatus Zophobacter franzmannii
ATATATGTACTTGATTATCAAGGTACTCCACTTGCCGGTTTCCCAAAGCCAGTTGACTATGGTGCAGGTATTGCACCTGCAATTGCTGATTTAGACCAGAATGGTTCTAATGATTTCATCATTGGTGGATCAACAGGGATGCTTTATGCATACAACTATGAAGGGAATGTCTTAGCTGGCTTCCCAGTAGATTTAGGTGCCCCAATCAATAGTAGTCCAACTATCCTCGATGATAATTCAATTGCTGTTGCAACCGGAAGTCAGTTATTTAGAGTCTCTGCTACAGGTACAATTGAAGCAAGTATGGATATTCCTAATAGCATTGCTAACAGTGTTATTGCTACAGATTTCCTTCCAAATGTGGAAGGACTTGAGATAGGATTTGTTACTTCTAATGGTGCAATTTACATTGTGACTAACAACCTAGAGGTTGTGAGTGGATTCCCAATCGATTCAGGCATGCTCCATGCTTGGCCACCTTTAGCAGGTGACATTGATAGTAATGGAACAAAAGAGCTTATAACTATATCTCAGACTAACAACATTGTAATCTCTCAGAGAGACGGAAGTCCATTCATTGGTTTCCCATATAATCTCTGCTATAATGGTCATCAGGCAGCTCAATTGAGTGACCTGGATTCTGATGGTGACCTTGATATTGTATGTGGTGTTGACTTGGGTATTATGGTTGTTGATACAAAGAGACCTTACAATGGTTATCTTGATTGGATGATATTTAGAGGTGACCTTGCTAGAACTGGTAACTACAATCTAATCAACTATGTTGAGAATGATGAGGACTTACAGATTCCTATCGTCACTAAGCTCGATGGGAACTATCCAAATCCTTTCAATCCTACTACAACAATCAACTTTGCTCTTGCAAAGGCTCAGAAGGTTAGCTTGAGTGTCTATAACATCAAAGGCCAGAAAGTTAAGACTCTTATCAATGAAAGCCGTGGTGTTGGTAAGCACTCAGTGATTTGGGATGGACTTGATGAGAATGATAAATCAGTCTCTTCAGGAGTTTATCTCTATCGTCTGAAAACAGGTGGAAGAAACTATACTGAGAAGATGTCACTAATTAAATAAACAGATATTCTTATATGAAAAGCCCCGTTTTAAAACGGGGCTTTTGCTATAGTATAATATATCAATTACTTTATCAGATGAAAGCCATTCCTGTTTCCTTGATTTGCAAGCGAGAAGAAACTCAAGAAGATGTTATCATCTTTTATAAAGGTTGAAGCCAGAGTTACATCATCCAT
>JAVCCX010000046.1 GCA_030765245.1 Candidatus Zophobacter franzmannii
AGTTGGAACAACTCAGTTACCCCACCATTGGTGCCATCTTTTCACGCGATGGCTTCGTTCGTTTCTACTCAAAGAACCGTGAATTCCAGGTCTCTGTATCCGGGAGCGGCTGCGAGTTAGTCGCTGAAAACGTTTTCCGCATCTCAGGCACCCGGAGCAGCTCCAAGCTCAACGGGAGGAACTCATGACTTCCGATCGGCTAATCGATGGACAGATGGCGTTTTTCATAACTGAGGATTGTGGACAAGACAGTCCCCTACTCTCCCCCATCACGCTCTGTTGTGCCACAGCTGAGTCCTGTGACCCCCTCGAGTCCGGGGTAGGGGATAGGCAAGAGCGTGTTCCAGGCTTCTCCCAAGAAGCGTTATCCAACTTGACAGTGTTATTGGTTGGTGCTGGAGCCATGGGCGGCGAGATCGCCGAAGGCTTGGTTCGAAAGGGTGTTGGAACCTTGAAGATCCTTGACTTCGACACGGTCGCGCTCTCTAATCTTAATCGCCAGTTTTTCTTCAAAGAGGATCTCTACAACCCAAAATCCTTGGCACTTGCCAGAAATCTTAAACCACATGGCTTCATGGGCACCAGGATAATCGCCTGGAACCTGTCCTTTGAACAAGCTTGCGAGGAGCAAGTCGAGTTGGATTGCGGCGTGGTGATCTCCGCAGTCGACGACGGCAGAACACGAGTCGCCATCTCCCGTTTTGCCAGGGAACGTCGTATTCCCGCGCTGTTTGGCGGGGCAGCAACGACAGCAGACTTCGCGCAGCTTCTTGTACAAGAAGTTGACGGCCCATGTTTCGGCTGCGCATTCCCCGATGAGGTGGGAGGCGAACGCAATCTTTGTCCGGGAAGCCCGGCCATCAAGGATCTCTTCAAAGGGTTGGCCTGGCTGGCTCTATATGCAGTTGATTCCTTGATTATGGATCGGCCTCGCTACTGGAACCTCCATACGTTGTGCCCATCCGAGGCGACGTTCACCGAGAGCAGCATGGTCGAGCGAAGAGCAGATTGTCCACTTTGTGGCGGTGATGAATGATGCCGCAACGACTGACAAATCAGTTGCCAGGCTCGTCTCGTACGTGGGACGTGGTGGAGCGAATTGGCGACTTTCTTTGGGGTTTTGTGGCGCTCTTCTTCGGCCA
>JAVCCX010000051.1 GCA_030765245.1 Candidatus Zophobacter franzmannii
ACTGCAGGAGGTCCTTGCTGGTTTTAAAGCTCTCTTTTACCTCTTTGGGCACAACAGGGGAACCGATTTCAACTTTTATCTTTTCGTTGTATTTTTTGATCAGCTGACGTGGTAGAAGCACGGTGCGTAGTCGGGGATGAATCATGCCGGCCAGGTTGAAGAGTTTTGTGTTGGATCCTTTAACAAACATAGGCACAACCGTGGCATTGGTCCTGCGGGCCAGCGTTGCAATGCCGGTGTTCCAGTCGGGATCGCGAATCATCCGCTTTTCCTTGTCGTAACTGGACACCTCTCCGGATGGAAATACAAAGAGCATGTGGCCCTCTTTCAGCCAGGTCATGCACTCGCGCATGGGACGCATGTTGCTGCGCTTGGAGCTGTTCCTGTCAAATGGATCAACATAGATGAACATCTCACGCATTTCAGGAATGACGCTCAGCATATAGTTAACCATGGACTTGACATCCCGTCGGCCCCGCCGCAGGCAGGCAAGCAGCATGATTCCATCGATTCCTCCGAAGGGATGGTTGGATGTAACAAGGACCGGTCCCTCAGCAGGGATTTTTTCCAGGGCGCCCTCTTTGATCTCCAGCTCAATGTTCATCACTTTCAACAGACGTTCACAGAAGCATTCATCGTCGGGCAGCTGACAGGCGTTGTAATAGATCTGATTCAGCTCATCAAGACCGATCAGTTTCTCTATTCCGGTCTTAAAGATTCGAGTGACAACCCTTAGAAAAGCATTGGGCATCTTATCCGGGATTATCTGGAAAATTTTATAGTTTTTATTTTTTGCAGTTTCCATCAATAGACTCGGTTTGAACAAGGTAACGGGTGAAAACCAGCAGTACCACAAATGGCAGGCCGATTCCTCTAACTAAAAGTGGATGCCAGACCGCAGTAAAGGCAAATGCGGCCAGAGATCCGATAGTGCCGTGAATCAGAGCGCAGTGCTTCATTGGAAAGATATTCTCTTTGCTGAACGGGGCAATAAACATGGCCAGAAATGCAAACAATGCGGGAATGCCCATGGATGCGGCGATTACCAGGTGCAGGTTCTGGATGTCCGGTTCGGCGGGCCCGGTTTTGCGAGGGATGTTGCTGTAGTACTGGCCGACATGTTTCTGGTAGTTGCTGGGGCCGACACCCAGGATCGGGTTTGTCAGGATCATACTGCCGGCCGCCTGCCAATCCGGATACCGGCGCTCAACGGTTCCGTCATCCCCGTAGAGGGC
>JAVCCX010000144.1 GCA_030765245.1 Candidatus Zophobacter franzmannii
GATGGCTGCTGTGGCAGCCAACACTACCTGTGGACGTTTAGTCTAGCTTGGAATGTCGAGCGACCCGTCATCACCCCAAACGTCGACACACCGGCCAGAACACCGGCCAACGCGATGTTGGTTCCACACCGCGGATGGACGGCCAGCTCTCTCTCCCCGTTCTGCAGGCGAACCAGCGCTTCGCTGGCAGCCGAAGCAAGCGCCTCTGTGTCGACCTGTCCGTAAATGTGGAAGCCGCTCAAAGAGCTACGCCCTACCAACCGCAGCGTTTGGTGATGTCGCGCCAGCACGTGCATTGTGGCGTGTTCGAGTGCATGGTTTCGCCGCACTCTGACTATCGCAGGAATATCTAAGAAACTCAACTTTTCCTCCTTCAGGGGTTCATCTGAGGGCAATGACTGCTGCCTTCAACGGTGCGTCAGTCACACTCTGAAACATGTTGTAGGTCTCAGTCTCAGATGCTGAGGTAAACAAAACGACTATTTCAGGCCAAGACGCCTATTCTTTTTCTGACACCATCGGTAACAGGAAACTGAAACAACTGCCACCGCCTGGCTCGCTCTTAACCCATATCCGGCCGTTGTGCTTCTCAAGGATGGACTTGGCGATGGAGAGCCCCAAGCCTGTCCCGCGGATGTCTTCAGTTGTTTCACTATGCACGCGATAGAATCTATCAAAGATGAATGGCTGTTCGGAGAGTGGGATGCCTATCCCGTCGTCCTGCACATTGACGACTGCAAATTTGTCATCGATCGCTGATGAGACGTGGATATTGCCTCCATCTGGCGTATACTTGATCGCATTGCTGACTAAATTGCTTACAACCTGTTCTAGCCTGAGCAAGTTGGCTCGGACCAGTAGCGGCTCAGCGACAGTATCCACAGTCAACTCCTGTTTGTTGCTTTCGGTCTGATTGTAGAATTTCTGTACCACGGAACTGGTAAGTTCGTTCAGATCACAAAGCTCCGTTCCCCAATCAGTACCGGCTTCAATTCGACCGATATCAAGCAGGTCGTCGATCAGGGCAGTAATATCTTCAATCCCCTGATTGACTCTTTCCAAGAAGGATGACTGTTGCTCATTCAGGTCTCCTACGACAGGCAGCAAATCAACGAAGCCTCGGATAGAAGTCAACGGTGAACGCAGGTCATGAGAGACGGTCGCGACAAAATCAGACTTCATTTGATCGAGTTGCTTTAGGTGTGTAATATTCTTCATGACGACGACCCGTCCGATGCCAAGGATCGGGGAAAGCGTTCCCAGGAACGTCTGTTCATTAGCCAAAGTGATCTCTGCACGGTTCCCGTCGACGCGATTGAGCGATTGCTTGTACAGGCTCAACACATCCTGGTTCTGCATGAATTCGGATAAAGACCGTCCCTCAAAAGAATCCTCGCTCAGCTCAAAGC
>JAVCCX010000328.1 GCA_030765245.1 Candidatus Zophobacter franzmannii
TAGATAAGAATTTTCAGAATTGGGTGTTTGGCAGGCAAGCCGGGCCGGTAAAGTTCACCGAAGAGCAGATGAACTGGTTGAGAATGCTTAAAGATCATATCGCCGCAAGCTTCCATGTGGAAATGGACGATCTGGATTATACGCCCTTTGATGCCCAAGGCGGCAGGGGTAAAATGTGGCAGATATTTGGTGATGAGATGAATGAAATTATGGATGAATTAAATGAGGTGTTGGCGGCTTGATGAGAGATGATTGGATTGAAATAAAATATAAAGATCTCGTTGATAAAGTTTCGACATCAAAACAAAAAATAAAGCAAAAGGAATATTTACAAAAAGGGCTATATCCTGTCATTGATCAGGGCCAAGAATTGATTGGTGGGTATACTGATAATAAAAAAAATCTTCTGAAATGCCAATTACCAGCGATTGTATTTGGGGATCATACAAAAATCGTTAAATTGATTAATTTTCAGTTTGCCCCTGGTGCTGATGGAACTAAAGTTTTAGAACCAAAGAAGTTTGTTGCTCCAGAATATCTTACTTACCTGTCACAAATCCTTGTGTTAAAAATAAAAGACAAAGGTTATGCAAGGCATTATCAACATATTGAAAAACAAAGACTTTTCCTTGCTCCTCTCCCCGAACAACGAGCCATAGTCGCCAAAATAGATCAACTCTTCAGCGATTTGGACAACGGTATCTCCAACTTAAAAGTCGTCAAAGCCAAACTGGAAATTTACCGTCAAGCTGTGCTGAAAAAAGCGTTTGAAGGAGAGTTAACGAAGGATTGGCGGGAAAAACAAACACATTTACCCATTGTGGATGAAATTCTTGAACAGATAAAAGAGGAAAGGCAAAAACGCTACCAAAAACAAGTGGTAAAGTGGGAACAGGTAGTGCTGGAATGGGAAATGAATGGAAAAGTTGAAAAACGACCAGTACGTATTTCAAAACCTAAATTATTATCAGGGCTAACTGAAGAAGAAGTTAATATTTATGGTGTGTTACCAAACAAATGGGCATGGTCTCGTTTCTGCAATGTTACTTACAAAATTGGAGATATTGATCATAAGATGCCTAAGACTTATCCTGGAGGAATTCCCTACTTATCCACTGGAAATTTAAAAAGTGACGGTTCTATTGATTTTAAAGGTATTAAAACCATTTCAAAAGAAGATTATTACAGGCTCTCTCTAAAGATTAAACCTGAAAAAGGGGATATCATATTTCCAAGGTATGGAACAATAGGTAGAAATATCTTGATAAATTTTGATAAGGAATTTTTGGTTTCTTATTCATGTGCAATCATTAAAAATATTCCGTCAATTATAAATGAAAAATATGTTTATTATTATTCGCTGTCATATGTGATACAAAATGAAATTAAGAAATATACTGTTCAAACGACTCAAGCTAATATTGGTATTTCCTCAATCGAAAATTTTGTTTTTCCTTTATGTTCAACAGAAGAACAGCACGCAATTGTCCAAGCTATCGAATCTCGCCTATCCGTCTGCGATAAATTATCTAAAAGCATAGACCAAAGCCTCAAAAAAGCCAAAGCCCTGCGCCAAAGCATCCTCAAAAAAGCCTTTGAAGGCAAATTGCTAACCGAAGCCGAACTGCAAGCCTGCCGCCAGGAACCGGATTGGGAGCCTGCGAAGAAACTATTGGCCCGCATCAATAA
>JAVCCX010000379.1 GCA_030765245.1 Candidatus Zophobacter franzmannii
ACAACGGCTGCACTGTTCGGCATACGAGAGATCATTGATTTTATCTATGAGGGGTATATGGCGTTTAAGACCATCGACAATATCGATTTTTTTGTTGAAACCATGACCCAAAGAGAGCTTGCCTGGCACACTGAAATCTGGTCCAACGGGCCTTCCAACGCACAGGGAGAATAAATCATGGCTGCCTTCAAAATTTTATACGGGGTTATCCCATGAAAAGAGCATTGATACTTGCCGGAGGAGGGTCCAGGGGAGCCTTTCAAATCGGGGTATACAAATACCTGGCCGAGCGGAACTGGATCCCCGATATTATCTGCGGCACCTCTGTGGGGGCCATTAATGCCGCCGGTATTGGTTCCGGCCTGGATGCCCACTCCTTGGTCCGGCTTTGGACCACCTATAACCGCAGACGGATGTACCGGCTCAACCTGATTCCCTTTTTATCCTATTTTTTGTCCGGACGCGCATTAAAACCCCTTTTGGATACACAAATGTTGCAGGCGATGGTGTCTGACCATGTTGATTTTGATCATTTAAAACAGAATCGAACAAAGGTGGTCATTTCAACCGTCAACGTTCTCACCTCCCGCCCCTGTTTTTTTGATAATTCCCAAATTCGCCTGGAACATATAATGGCTTCCGGGGCGATGCCCGTTCTTTTTCCCTGGCAGTATATAGACGGCGTTCCCCACTGGGACGGCGGGACCATGTCAAACATTCCCCTGCAGCCAGCATTGGATTTTGGTGCCGATGAAATTATCATTGTACTGCTTTCACCCGTCACGCACACCCCCCAAGTGTTCCCGAAAAATGTCCGGACCGCTTTAGAAATGGTGTTCGAACAATTTCTTGCCGGTTCCTATGAGAGTGCACTTAATACCCTCAGGGTTGAAGACAGACCCCTCTCCCCTCCTCAACTAAAATACACAACAAAATATCCAACCTCCCATAAGGGCCACCCCAATATTATCACCCTGGCCCCTGGGAAAATGCTGGGCTTTAAGTCCCTGCTGAATTTTTCAGTATCCCAGGCAAAAACACTCATTGATGAAGGCTATAAAACTGCGAGTACCCATTTGAA
>JAVCCX010000438.1 GCA_030765245.1 Candidatus Zophobacter franzmannii
ACTATCTGTCGTGCCCCTTTCAATCGTAGTTTTAATTATAGGTTCCTGTTCTCCAACCGTAAATTTTGCATTTTTATTACCACTGGAAACAAGCATCTTAGGGTTAGATATCATACTTACACCATCTGTACGTTTCAAAGCACTTAAAACTAAATTTAGAGAATCTACGTTAAGAATAGCAGCCTGACTTTTGGTTATACTTTCGGCAAATTTACCTAAACTATCGGAGGTAATGTCTTGACCTAAATTAATTGAGTCAGTAAGAGAAAACGGAGGAGTGGCAGCAGCAGCAGGGAAGTAATCACCAGAATAATCTGCAGCTTGGGTAAGAACATCAACTCTACCACGAACATCACTAACTTTAGCTTTATTATCTGTCGAATTGTCAACGCTCTCTGTTCTTTCATATTTGAAAGGACCAGCCTCCAAACCTACACCAAACTCTTCCAAGGAGTCCCACTTAATACCAAGTTGTTTAGACGCACCATCTGATAGTTCCAAAAACTTTGTTTCGACAGAAACTTGACTACCTGGTATATCAATAGAAGTAATAATAGCTTTTATATCTCTAATATTAGCTTCTGTTGATTGTATAACCATTGCATTTCTTGATTCAAAAACAGATACTTTTGCTCTTGCATCCTTAAGCAATAAATTTTGTACAATGGGAAACATTTCATCCGATGTAGTATAGCTAAAGAAGAGAGTCTCAACGACTAGAGGAGGTAAAGCATCGGGTTGTTTTAAGGAAACAGAATATATCTCAACCTCAGGACTTTCCTGAACTAGTTCATAGTTATGCATTCTTAAAATTGATTGCAAAGCATCCTTCCATTGAACCTGTTTTAATTCTACAGTCACTATTGCGGCCTGTAGCTCCGCTGTTGTTGTTGCAATAATATTAGCTCCAGAGACCCTGGTAAACAATTTAATTACTGCTGGCAAAGGCATATCTTCACATGAAAAGTCAACCAACTCTTCATTCTTAGTTGCATCTTCAACTTCTTCTCCACCAAAAATCACCTCTTCAATGTTTCTGTTTTCTTCAGCAATTGTAG
>JAVCCX010000069.1 GCA_030765245.1 Candidatus Zophobacter franzmannii
CCCGGAGACAGGTTGCAGCAGCTCGTGTCTGAAGGCATGCGCATCCGCTATGCCACGGAGATTCTCACGGGCCTTGGTTACCTGGAGGCCGAATTCCTGGACCCGAATCGCTTCACTGAATTGCCATTCAGCTGGACGCCTGAGCATGTGTACCTGCCTTCAGCACCGGGGGAATTCAGTACGCTTAAGGATTCGGTGGACAAGATTCTGTACAGGCTTGAAAAAATTGACATCCAGAAGATGAGCGATACGGCGCAGCATCTACTTTCGTCCATGGATCAGGCCATTGCAGATGCTGATATTCCCCAAGTTGCTGAACGTATTCAAAGGCTCCTGTCCCAGGCTGAGCAGAAAATACAGGCCCTTGATGCTGCCGGAATAAATCAAGAAGTCTTTGGTGTGCTTGCCTCATTCAAGGGGGCAGTACAGGACGCCAATGTTCCCAAGCTCAGCAGTCAGATTCAGGCCCTGCTCGCGCAGGCCAACCAGGCACTGGGCGAACTTAACGCCTTACTGGTTCGGCCCAACACCGATCCCTTGCCGGCGAATCTGCCTTTGGTCGTGGACCAATTGCACACGACATTGCAGCGCATTGATCGTCTCATCGCCACCAAGAGCCCGCAGATTGACCGTGTGCTTGAGGACACGCGAGAAATCGCAGAAAATCTCAAGCAACTCACAGAAAGCTTGAGCCGTAATCCATCCAACATCATCTTCAGTAAACCCCCACGCAGAACGGAGTAATAGGCATGAAATCGAGAGCCCATCCCAGTCGCTTTTATTGTTTACTTGCGCTTGCCTTGGTCGGAGGCTGTCGTACCCGCGGTCACATGCAGAGTCACTACGTCCTCGACGCTGAACGGGCTCAGCACGACTCCGTGACAGGTACTACGGGGATACTGGATGTACATCGGCTTACCATTGACCGGACCTATGACTTCAAGGGCCTTGTCTACAAAAGAGATACACACGAGTATGCCATTGACTACTACAATAGCTTTCTTGTGTCTCCTTCACAGATGATGACTGAATGCACACGGGACTGGTTCTCCAAAGCGCATCTGTTCGCACGCGTACTTGACCCGGGCTCACAAGCCGAACCCACGCACGACCTGGAGGGTCACATCATAAACCTCTATGGCGATTATCAGGATAAGCAGCAGCCCAAAGCTGTTTTGGAAATGAGGTTCTTCCTCATCAAACACGAGGACAGAACCGGTCGGGTGCTGCTCAGTGAGACGTACACGGAAACGCAATCCATGGAAACCATGGATGCCCCTGACCTGGTTCAGTCGCTGGACGATTGTCTGGCGCGGATTCTCGAGGCCCTGGAGGCAGATGTGTCCGAGGCATTGAACTGAATCCAGAGCAGTCGGTAGAGTGATAAATGCCTGGTGAATTTCTGACAGTGTGCTAAATTGTGACTATGAAACCAGTTGATGTGATTGTGGTTGGGGGTGGGGCTGCCGGTATGATGGCAGCAGGGCGTGCTGCCCAGTTGGGTAAACACGTGCTTCTGGTGGAGAAGAACAAAGACCTCGGTCAGAAGTTGAGCATCACAGGCGGCGGTCGATGCAATATCACCAATGCGGAATACAACAATCGGATACTGCTGGTCAATTACGGCAGTGCTGAGAAGTTTCTCTACTCCACCTTTTCCAGGTTTGCAGTCGAACAGACCTTTTCTTTTTTTGAAGAACGAGGATTGCCATTGGTCGTGGAGGCCAGAAAGCGGGCCTTTCCACGGACGCTCAAGGCCACAGATGTGACCCGGGTCATGGTTCAGTACATGCGTGACCATCAGGTCCAGGTCCGGACACAAACGGCTGTCAAGGCGATCCTCACAGAGAATGATCGCGTGGTGGGCGTTGACACGGATCACGGCTCATTTAAAGCAAGCCATGTCATTCTGGCCACAGGCGGCCTGTCGCACAGTGACACCGGTGCCACAGGAGAGGGGTTTGATTGGCTTCGAGCCCTGGGCCACAGCGTGCACGAGCCGAATCCCAATGTCGTGCCCCTGAAGGTGGCAGAGTCCTGGGTAAAAAAACTATCAGGCACGTCTCTGGTAAAGATGACCATCACCTTCTTCTTAGCACAGTCCAGTCAGCCCGATCA
>JAVCCX010000008.1 GCA_030765245.1 Candidatus Zophobacter franzmannii
CCAGTAATAACCTTTATAGACAAATTTATGATACTTTATTTTTTCAGCTTCCGGTATCAATCTCTTGGAGTAATACATAGTTGAGTCACAATCACTGGTTTTCCAGTAGTTTACTATCTCTCTTAATGCGTAAACTTTAATAGAATCATTAGTAGTATTCTTATATGTTGAAAGTAAGCTATCAGATGTTGAATCATCAGAGAAAGAGATTGCCGGAAGTAGTATAAACGAGAACAATAAAGCCAAATGAATATGCAAGTTTACTTTTTTCAAAGCAATTAAATTAAAGATAAGATATTAGTTTTCAGCAATTTTACTGCTTCGCAAATATACATATTTAAATGGCATATATCGCATAAATCGAAAGGAATTCAGTCTTATTTCCCACTCAAACACCCAAACGTACTCATAAAATTATCACTCATCTCTGGGGTGAAATCTTTCTGAACCAACAGACTGCATGGTGATTTTTACCCCATAATCAGTGGCGTCACAGAAAATTCCAAATCGAAACTGTTACTAATCCTTTATATAGCGAACGGAATTCCCATTATCAATAGAGGCTAGGTTGTTTTCTTTTACAAAATCAAAAACGGCATACAAATCTATGTTCCAAATTTTGTGACTATCACACTTTGTGGAAACCAGAAAGTTGGCAGACCATTCAAGACTATCGAATTTACCATCGCTAGAGTAATAACCACCGGGCAAAGCGGAGAAATTAAACTTATCAACACCATTTCCTTCTTTATGCCAACCAGACCGGGATTTTAAATTTTTGCCTGCATCACGACTGCCACAATATTCTATAAGCTTTTCCCATTCATCTATTGAAGGTAGATGCCATCCTTTCGGGGAAATTTTCATTGCTGTTTCCCAGTTATACAACCTACCATACTTTTTGCAATTTACTTTCTTATTATCATAACACCAAGAGCCTTTAATTTCCTCAAATCTGAAGTTTTCTGCCATCCAGATTTGATCTCCGATTCTAACAGCTTTATAAATATTGCCATCTCTTTCATCTTCAAAGAAGAGTTTATTGCATTTAGGACAATCTACATTAGTTTTATCTTCTGTAGTTACTTTGCTTTTACAATGAGGGCATTGAGTGCTTGAATCTGATTCTGAGCCCTTATTTATATTAGGGATAATTTCAGTATCCTTTTTCGGTGCAGGTTTTATAACTTTATCCGTTTTAGGGCGTACTGGTTTTTGGATTTTTTTAACATTTTTCGTTTTAGATAAATCCTTCGGTTTTTTAATGCTTGCCTCTTTACCACCATCTATTGA
>JAVCCX010000447.1 GCA_030765245.1 Candidatus Zophobacter franzmannii
CTATTGGTCAAGTACCGTAGATGGTACCATCTCGCAGTTCTTGGACTTCCACAGCAGCCATTCCTACATGGGCGGCAACCCCAGGGCGCACGGTTACTCTGTGCGTTGCATTAAGGACTAGCCCTGAACGAAGTCGAAGGGATGACAATTTTGATTAGCGAAGCGATTTGACAATTTTTACCCTGAGCGATAGTCGAAGGCTTGAACTGAGCGAAGTCGAAGGATGACACTTAAACTTCCTGTCCGCCGAAAAGGCGGACAGGAAGTTTTTATAACACCCGCTTTGAGGGTCGATTTTATTTTTGGAAATATCCATAATATGACAATAGCAGAAAAAATTACAAAAAACAACCATTATAAAAAGCCCAACGGGCTTACAGCAATAGCTTGGGGCAACGCCCTAAGACATAGGGCAACGCCAAAAAACGCCCCAAAGGGGCAAAAGCAAACAAATAAAATATAAAATATGCCACAATCATTATCGTTAGTTTACACCCATATAATATTTAGTACAAAAAACAGGGTAAAACTAATAGACGAAACCATACAACACAGAGTTTTTGAATACCTCGGAGGTATATGCAAAGGATTAGAATGCAATCCGGTGCTGGTAGGAGGCTATCTCGATCATGTTCATGTTTTATGCACCCTGTCGCGTAAAATTGCACAGGCGAAACTATTAGAAGAAATAAAAAAAGAATCTTCAAAGTGGATAAAAACTATTGATAGTAAATATCAAAATTTTTATTGGCAGAATGGATATGGGATTTTTTCAGTTAACCCAACTGAAGTTGATAAGGTTGTTGATTATATCCGAAACCAAAAAGAACACCATAAAAAAAGAACATTTCAGGATGAATACAGGGCTTTTCTTAAAAAGTATAATGTTGAATATGACGAACGATATGTATGGGATTAATTGCTTTCGCCCTTTCAGGGCTCGTGTGTCGGCATTGCATAACAACAGGGCGTTGCCCTGCCTTGTTGCTATTGCCCCTTTGGGGCATTCTCGGGTTCAATACAACTCATTAATTAACCAAATATTGCCTGCAAAGTTCCACTTGTTAAGGTGTTTACCTCGCAATGGGAATTTAAAAATTAATGTTTTATGAAAAAAATCAAAGTCATTATTATTTTATTATTTATTTGTTTTTCTGCTTATTCCCAAAACAGCATTACAGGCACATTTACAGGTCTTGCCAATCAACAAATTAAACTTGTTGGTTTTAATGGTTTTGATACATACCCAATAGACAGCACACAAGCCAATGAA
>JAVCCX010000263.1 GCA_030765245.1 Candidatus Zophobacter franzmannii
AGGGGGCTTTCCAGGTCGCCATCGAAGAGCACATCCCCATCCTGCCCTGCGCCGTGGTCTACGATCCCCTGGAGACCGTGATCTGGCGAGGCGGTCACGGCGAAACACTCATGCGCTCCCTGTGGCGCACGGCCTGCTTCCCCGGCCCCATCCGTATCAAACTGATCACCTTCCCCACCATCTACCCCAAGCCCGATGACGACGCCGCCCGCATGGCCGCCCAAACCGAGGACCAGATCACCCAGACCCTGGATCGGGAATACGCCCGTCTGCGCGCCGAGAAGATCGCCGCCAAAGGGTAGCCGTCCTACGGTTTCAATAGGCTTTTTCGGCTACAGTGCAGGCAAGTCAAAAACTTCATCACAACGACACGAACGAATGGACGTTTTTTGATCCACGAATCTTCACAAATCTACACGAATCTTTCCATAGTAATTCGTGTAGATTGGTGAAGATTCGTGGATAGATATTATTTGCGGCCATCCACCCGAGAAAGGCATTTGAACTTATGGAACTGAAGATCAACGACAGTACATTCCAGGTGGCCGATGACTCATCGGACCTGTTGCTCTGGTATTTGCGGGACGAGTTGGGCATGACCGGCACCAAGTTCGGCTGTGGCGCGGGCATCTGCGGCGCGTGCACCGTGCATGTGGACGGTGTGGCCACCCGCTCGTGCATCACCCCGGTGCAGGTGGTGGCCGGCAAAGAGATCCGCACCATCGAGGGCCTGGCCGAGACCAACCCCGGCCCCGGTGGACTGCACCCGGTGCAGCAAGCCTTCATCGACAACCAAGTGCCCCAATGCGGCTGGTGCATGAGCGGCCAGATCATGCAGGCATCTGCCTTCCTGGCCGCTACCCCGGCCCCCAGCGAAGAACAGATCGTCGAGGCCATGGGCCAAAACTACTGCCGCTGCGGCTGCTACGTGCGCATCAAAGACGCCGTCACCGCCGCCGCCGACCAGATGGTCGCCCGTGCCCCCATCACTCTGGAGGTGCCCGCATGACCGACAAATCGACCAATCAACCAATCAACGAATCAACCGACAAGGAAACCAAAAAACGTCGCTGGCGCCCCTCCCGCCGCGGCTTCCTGATCGGCACCGGCATTGTGGGCGGTGGACTGGCTCTGGGCTTTGTCTATGGCGTGCCCGCCCTGCGTTTGGTCGCCGCCAATGCCCTCAACGGCTCCGCTGGGCCGGGCGGGGCCACCAATGAGCCCACCGCCTGGTTCGAGATCAGCCCGGACAACCGGGTGCGTCTCTATGTGCCCAAAGTTGAGATGGGCCAGGGCATCCACACCGCCATCG
>JAVCCX010000035.1 GCA_030765245.1 Candidatus Zophobacter franzmannii
AATTTATTTACGACATGATGCGAAAAAAAGCGACCGGATTGCCGCCCTCTCATATCACCCAATCCTATGGCCGACGGGGCTTGAACTATTACAATGAACTTGGTTATCTCCCAGCGGATAGAGAGACTGAATCGGTACCAGCAACCCTGGAATTCGCTTACGATGATTGGTGCCTGGCTCAACTAACTGAATCTCTTGGAAAGGAGCACGATTCTCAATTTTTTAAAAATAGGGCCGGAAATTATAAAAACGTCTTTGATAAAGAAAGCGGATTTATGCGTCCCCGATTGTATGACGGTTCGTGGCTTCCAATGTGTGAACAATTGCCTAAAATAGTTCAAAATGGAAATCATTCCTACTACGATTGTTTTGATCCGCTTATGATCGGATTGCGCCCCAACCGCCACTTCACAGAATCAAATGCCTGGCAGTACCTGTGGTCTGTCCCGCATGACGTGCAGGGTTTGATTGATTTAATGGACGGGAAAGAAAATTTTGTAGCAAAATTAGATACTTTTTTTACAATGAGTCCTGAAGTAAATGGACCAAACTATGTTGGCGTTGTGGGTACAATTGGACAATACGTCCATGGCAATCAGCCGTCTCATCATGTTGCCTATTTATACAATTATGCCGGTGCACCCTGGAAGACTCAGGAAAAAGTTCATAAAATAATGGATATGCTTTATCAAACCGGCCCTGGCGGTATTTGTGGAAACGAGGACATGGGTTCCCTTTCATCCTGGTATGTATTTAGCGCATTGGGATTTTATCCTGTTGCACCCGGTAGTGATGTTTATATGATTGGGAAACCACTCTTTGCAAAAGCAAAAATTAAGCTTGATAGTCCATACAAAGGGAAAGAATTTGTTATTAAAGCAAATAATAATTCCCCGGAAAACATCTATATACAATCTGCCAGTTTAAATGGCAAAGAATTAAACAGATCCTGGTTATCTCATGCTGAAATTGTAAATGGCGGCACACTCATCTTTGAGATGGGACCGACCCCGAATAAACAGTGGGGTGCAGACGGAGTTTCTTCATTCTCCGCCCGGCAATAGGATGGATCGTATGTTTTTTCCTGCCACTTGAAAAAACAATTGGATTGTTTGGGAATTAACAGAGTGGTTAATATTAAAAGTATCAGGGAAGCTATTCAACCGCTCTTGTAGATTCCTATTTGCATGAAATTGCTCCTGGTAAATATTTCATTCTATTCCTGCCACGGAATTAAATTCACAACCCACCCATAAAGCCGGGTATTTACTCCCAATAAATGGTCTTTTTTACTTTATTCGGACAATCGATCTTCCCCTATCGCATAGAGTAAGCGCTCGATGTGGTTTGAAACGCTCAGGATCACATGTAATTCTTTCGGAAATAAAACTCCTGCCCAATGTTCGCCCGAAGAAAGTTCCCAGATATAGAAAAATTATTTACAGATCCCCTATAAATTATTGGACGCCAGCAGTGAATAGTTTTGGCTGGATTATTGCGAATTTAAAAAAAAGTAAGCGATGATAGCTTAACTATCTAATATTATTTAAAATATGTGAGGAGGTTATGCCACATGTTTAAAAAATGCAGCATGTGTAGTTCTGATTGGCCAAATAAGATGGCTTTTTTAAGTGATTCCGGCGTCAGTTATTATGGTTATCAGGTATTTACCGAAAATTTAGAAGAGGGCTTGTTTCTGTTTGAACATGCTTGTGGTACAACGTTGAGCGAGTTTGTCGCAACATACCTTGATTTGTACAAAGGCCCCATTTATGAAAAAAGTATGATGGGAAGTGAAGCCTGCCCTGGTTACTGTCTTGATGAAAAGGAAACAAAGTTATGCGTTAATGAATGCAATTGTGCGCATATACGTCAAAGCATCAAGAAACTGGTAAACAAAGAGGTGACAGCCTAAGGATAGATCCGTATCAATAATCAAGTCTTCATTCACCAAAGGTAACTTTGCCTGTTTGTCCCAAAATCATTTGCCAGGATTCCCAAGACTTCGCCTGATATTCTGATAATAAATAATCAGCCATCTACTTTTAGCACATTTATTTTACCGTATTGGAAAAACAACACGGCG
>JAVCCX010000043.1 GCA_030765245.1 Candidatus Zophobacter franzmannii
ATCGTGGTGATGCGTATGGGCGTGCTAGCGTCATAGATGGAGCCGTTTTGTTCAGACGGTTCCGAGCCATCCAGCGTAAATCGAATGGAGGCGCCGGGCGTATGGCTGAATAGACGCAAGTCAAAAGGCTGATCGTAGAATCCTCGTTCATGACTGTGAGACGTCTTGTCCACAAATCCCAGGAAGGTTTGTTCATTAGCCTGCCCAGGTGTCGGACTCAAAAAATAACGAAGCTGGTCTTGCCAGAGGCCATAGGAAATGTCAGGCGTCTGTCGTGGAAAGGCAGGCGTCATCTCATGAACTGTGTGTCCCTGTGAATCCACCAACGCCAGATACTCCCCCTGTTCATTCAAGGCAAAATTGGTGTGCACATATCCCTGACTGTCAATGAAGTCAGGCGTGGATTGCCCGGAGGCGAAGACCACCAGGTAACCACGCGCAGGCAACAGCAGACCTGAAGGGAACGACCATTTCCGGGGCGTGTCCTGGTCATCGGTCAGGGACCAACCTTCCAAAGAAACGGCCTCAGTCCCATCATTGTACAGTTCGATCCAATCCGAGGCATGGCCCTGGCCATCCGTCAGACCCATGTGATTGGACGCCACCAGTTCGTTGATCCACACGCCAGCGTTGACTGTTTCCCATGGCAAAAAACAGACTATCCAGCAAGCCATCATCGTTCTTAGGTTCAAAACCACTCTCCTGCTGTCTGATTCAGACAAGCTGAAAAACATAAAGACTATAAATCAAGCAGGACCTAAGTCGACGAATCGACATAGGTCCTGCTCTTTGTGAAGAAGGTTAGTGCCTAACCTATTTTTGACTCATCTTGACACTGATTCTAAATCATTTTTCATAATGAATTAGAAAGGCTTGTCAATTGGTGCAGTAATACCGGCCAACGAAAGGGCCTCACCAGCGGACAAGGCACGGTCATAAACGCGCACTTCGTCAATCAGACCATCAAAGTAGTTTCCTGGCCAGCCATAAAGACCGATCTGGAACGGATTAACATCTGTCGTATCAATCGTCTTTTCCCAAT
The DNA here is from genome assembly GCA_030765245.1 of Candidatus Zophobacter franzmannii. Lineage (GTDB taxonomy): Bacteria > Cloacimonadota > Cloacimonadia > Cloacimonadales > JAFGVF01 > Zophobacter > Zophobacter franzmannii. The sequence goes on from JAVCCX010000043.1 coordinate 1,043, forward strand.
CCACGATCAGCATACCATTGGCATAGATCTTTGTAGCAACTCCATCATGAACATGCGTGAAGTGGACCCACTTGTCGGTAGCATTCAGAGTAAAGTCAGTGTCTCCACCCCAGTACTGGATACGCCAGGTACTATCCGTGTCCATTGTTCTCAAGCAGAAATCCTCACCGGCCACACGAGCACCCACATCATAGATACCACCGTTGTTGTAAGCACGGGTATAGACC
>JAVCCX010000357.1 GCA_030765245.1 Candidatus Zophobacter franzmannii
CGGCGACGGCGTCATCGTCACCGATCCGGACGTCAATCTGCTCATGATCAATCCAGTTGCCGCACGCCTCTTTCATTTGCCCAACGACCTCCCACCGAACGCTTCCGTGCCAGCCATTATCCCCAACGAACCGTTGATCGAGCTATTGCGCGAAACGCTGGAGAATCAATCTCACGCGGTGCGCGAGATTACGGTGCCCAACCCAGAGAACCCCAGGCGAGAGATGATCTACCAGGGTTTGGCCGCCGCCATTCCTGCTGCCGATGGCAGTCTGCGTGGCATCGTCACCGTGCTGCGAGATGTCACCAGCCAAAAAGAGCTGGAGCAGATGAAATCCAACTTTTTGTCGGTGGTCTCTCACGAACTGCGCACGCCGCTACACTCGATCAAGGGCTTTGTGGACATCATCCTCATGGGCAAGACCGGCGAGGTGAATGATCTGCAGCGAGACTTTTTGGGCACCGTCAAGCAGCAAACAGAGCAGCTCCAGACCATGATCAGTAATCTGCTGGAATCTTCCCGGCTGGAAGCGGGGCAGGTCAGGCTGCGCATCAGCGACACCTCCATGTCAGAGGTCGCTGCACGGGTCGTATCCAAACTGGAGCCATTGGCCAATGACAAGCAAGTCAAGCTCTCCACGCAGATCACCGATCCCTTGCGCGTGGAAGGAGACCAGATACGATTGGAACAAGTCATCACCAACCTGGTCGACAACGCCATCAAATTCACGCCGCAAAAGGGCTCGGTAACGATCCATGGAGAAGACCTGGGCGACCAGGTGCAGATATCGGTCACCGATACTGGCATTGGCATCGCCAAAGAGGATCAAGACAAAGTCTTTGAGCGATTCTACCAAGTCGATAGTGGCTCCACCCGTTCCTACAAAGGCACCGGCTTGGGGCTGAACATCTGCCGCCATATTGTGGAACATCACAACGGGCGCATCTGGGTGGAAAGCCAAGAAGGCCAGGGAAGCACCTTTCGTTTTGTCATCCCCAAAAAGCTTCCGGAAACCGAGATGGCCATCGACTTTACCACCTTGCCCAGCGAGCGCACACCTCACTAGGCGTTTTTTGGCAACTAACCGCTATATCAAATCTTACAGAAATTACATACTAGTACTTGAAAAACGCCCGTACATTAACATTTTGTCATATAGTAGGACCCCCTTTTCATCTTTTTTTCATCTTGGCTCCCTATAATGACCTTGCCTACAAGAAATACATATGCACTTTTTTTCAACAACTTGTATTCGCGAGAGGGTAA
>JAVCCX010000275.1 GCA_030765245.1 Candidatus Zophobacter franzmannii
ACCCATATCGTCAGTATTGCAAACAGTTATCCAGAATCAACCGCTGCCGAGACGGCTATGTCGGATGTGAAACGTTTCCTGAGAATCGATAAGTTGAGTTGGCCAAAAGCGCATCGTGACTGGTGGCACACCTATTATCCCAGGAGTTTTGTCACGATTCCGGACAAGAGTCTGGAGTCGCTCTATTGGCAGACCATTTACCGTTTCGGGTGTACCTCGAGGACGGGACGATGCTACGTGGACACGTCGGGCCTTTGGTTTCAAGGTGGCCCTTGGGCGTATACGACTACCAACTGGAATATTCAATGTGCCCATTGGCCTGTGTATGCAGCCAATCGACTGGACCAGGGGCAGGAACTGCTCAACCGGCTTCATGACAATCTTGATGAATTGATTAAGGCCGTGCGTCCTGTTGAATGGCAGGCCGACTCCGCGTATCTGCCCCATGAAGTGGCAGGTGACGTGATCGGCAACCGCGAGCAGGACATGCGATACTATGCTGAAGTGGGGAATCTGCCCTGGACCATGAATAATCTTTGGAGCCAGTATCGCTTTTCCATGGACGATGAGATGCTGCGCCATAAGATATATCCCCTGCTGCGGCGGAGCATTAATCTGTACTTTCATATGGTGGAGGAGGGCCCGGATGGGACGCTTCACCTGCCACCGACCTATTCGCCGGAAACAGGTGTGTGGAAGGATGCCAACTTTGATCTGGCCCTGTTTAAATGGGGATGCCACACACTGGCCAAGGCAAGCAGGCGCCTCGGCATTGATGACCCGCTGATCCCGCAATGGCAAAAGGTGGTGAATCACCTGGTGGATTTCCCTGCAGATGAGCACGGCTTTCGTCTGGGCAGCGATCAGGCATCGTCTCCCAGTCACCGTCATTTTTCCAATCTGCTGATGATCTATCCTCTCTATCTGGTGAACATTGAGCAGGAGGGCACGCTGGATGTACTGCAAGCATCCTATAATCGCGCCCATGCCATCAATGGCCTGCCTGCCATGGTGCAGTCGCACGCTGGTCCGATTGGTGCGGCCCTGGGCCAGGGCGATACTGTGTTGGCGGGGTTGAAGCGCCTGCAGGGCAATTTGTTCCCCAACGGTATGTGGTATAATAATCCCTGCCTCGAATCGTCGCTCGGTATGGCCAACATCGTACAAAACATGTTGATCCAGAGCTGGACCGATCCGGCAAAGGAAGAGTCTGGCCCCATCCGCATTTTTCCGGCCGTTCCCTCGACCTGGAGGGACGTGGAATTTCATGATCTGCGAACAGAAGGCGCCTTTCTGGTGTCTTCAAAACGGTCAAATGGCCAGACCCAATGGGTGCGAATCAAGAGTCTGGCAGGCGAACCCTGCCGTGTGCGTCCAGGTCTCGGAGGAGAGGTCCGCATCAAAAGCGACCGAAGGATCAAGCTCAGGCAAGACTCACCGGGCATCTACGAGATCGATATGAAAAAGGGCGATACCGTGTGGCTCTATTGAGGACTGGACCCAGCAGGGTGCAGGAATTAGGTGTCAGGGGGCAGGAGTCTGACTAAGCAGTTTCAGAAAAGCTTCTTCAATTTTTTACGGGTTGCTCCTATC